>NZ_CP046212.1:0-644 GCF_012570745.1 Enterobacteriaceae endosymbiont of Donacia dentata
ATGATAAATCAAATTCCTATGACCTTACAAGGTATAAAAAAACTACATAAAGAATTAATGGAATTAAAAAATATAAAAAGACCAAAAATTATTAATTCTATTATAGAAGCAAGAAAACATGGTGATTTGAAAGAAAATGCTGAATATCAAGCAGCACGTGAAGCACAAAGTTTCTGTGAAGGCCGTATTAAAGATATAGAAATTAAATTATCTAATGCTAATATAATAGATGTTACAAAAATTACACACAATAATAAAATTATTTTTGGTTCTACAGTAAGTATGATAAATATAATAACTGATGAAATTATTTCTTATAAAATTGTTGGTCATGATGAAGCAAATTTAAAAAATAATTTAATTTCCATTAATGCACCTATTTCTAGAGCATTAATTGGAAAAGAAAAAAATAATATTATCAATGTACAAACCCCTAAGGGAGTAATAAAATATAAAATTTTAGATATTAAATATATTTAATGTAAATATAAAATAAATTTTATTTGACTTTTTATAAAAATACAGTATTATAAAAAATAGTAACATTGTTTTATATAGATGTTTTTAGTTCTTTAATAATTTGTCAGAAAATATATGTGGGCATTCAATTTTTAGAAATGAGTTATTTTTTATATCGTATTTTT
>NZ_CP046212.1:744-2019 GCF_012570745.1 Enterobacteriaceae endosymbiont of Donacia dentata
TAGCTGGTCTGAGAGGATGATCAGCCACACTGGAACTGAGACACGGTCCAGACTCCTACGGGAGGCAGCAGTGGGGAATATTGCACAATGGGCGAAAGCCTGATGCAGCTATGCCGCGTGTATGAAGAAGGCCTTCGGGTTGTAAAGTACTTTCAACAAGAAAGAAAAAATAAAATCTAATATATTTTATTCTTGACGTTACTTGGAAAAGAAGCACCGGCTAACTCCGTGCCAGCAGCCGCGGTAATACGGAGGGTGCTAGCGTTAATCGGAATTACTGGGCGTAAAGAGCACGTAGGCGGTTAATTAAGTCAGATGTGAAATCCCTAAGCTTAACTTAGGAACTGCATTTGAAACTAATTAACTTGAGTTTCGTAGAGGGGGGTAGAATTCCAGGTGTAGCGGTGAAATGCGTAGATATCTGGAGGAATACCAGTGGCGAAGGCGACCCCCTGGACGAATACTGACGCTCAGGTGCGAAAGCATGGGGAGCAAACAGGATTAGATACCCTGGTAGTCCATGCTGTAAACGATGTCGACTTGAAGGTTGTAAGCTTGACTTGTAACTTTCGTAGCTAACGCGTTAAGTCGACCGCCTGGGGAGTACGACCGCAAGGTTAAAACTCAAATGAATTGACGGGGGCCCGCACAAGCGGTGGAGCATGTGGTTTAATTCGATGCAACGCGAAAAACCTTACCTGGTCTTGACATCCATGGAATTTAATAGAGATATTTAAGTGCCTTCGGGAACCATGAGACAGGTGCTGCATGGCTGTCGTCAGCTCGTGTTGTGAAATGTTGGGTTAAGTCCCGCAACGAGCGCAACCCTTGTCCTTTGTTGCCATCAGTTTAGCTGGGAACTCAAAGGAAACTGCCGGTGATAAACCGGAGGAAGGTGAGGACGACGTCAAGTCATCATGGCCCTTACGACCAGGGCTACACACGTGCTACAATGGTATATACAAAGGGAAGCATCCTCGTAAGAGTAAGCGGATCTCACAAAATATATCTTAGTTCGGATTGGAGTCTGCAACTCGACTCTATGAAGTCGGAATCGCTAGTAATCGTAGATCAGAACGCTACGGTGAATACGTTCCCGGGCCTTGTACACACCGCCCGTCACACCATGGGAGTGGGTTGTAAAAGAAGTAAATTGCTTAACCATTTTTTGGAGGGCGTTTACCACTTTGTGATTCATAACTGGGGTGAAGTCGTAACAAGGTAACCGTAGGGGAACCTGTGGTTGGATCACCTCCTTTACTATAAGTAAGTACA
>NZ_CP046212.1:350268-351543 GCF_012570745.1 Enterobacteriaceae endosymbiont of Donacia dentata
TGTACTTACTTATAGTAAAGGAGGTGATCCAACCACAGGTTCCCCTACGGTTACCTTGTTACGACTTCACCCCAGTTATGAATCACAAAGTGGTAAACGCCCTCCAAAAAATGGTTAAGCAATTTACTTCTTTTACAACCCACTCCCATGGTGTGACGGGCGGTGTGTACAAGGCCCGGGAACGTATTCACCGTAGCGTTCTGATCTACGATTACTAGCGATTCCGACTTCATAGAGTCGAGTTGCAGACTCCAATCCGAACTAAGATATATTTTGTGAGATCCGCTTACTCTTACGAGGATGCTTCCCTTTGTATATACCATTGTAGCACGTGTGTAGCCCTGGTCGTAAGGGCCATGATGACTTGACGTCGTCCTCACCTTCCTCCGGTTTATCACCGGCAGTTTCCTTTGAGTTCCCAGCTAAACTGATGGCAACAAAGGACAAGGGTTGCGCTCGTTGCGGGACTTAACCCAACATTTCACAACACGAGCTGACGACAGCCATGCAGCACCTGTCTCATGGTTCCCGAAGGCACTTAAATATCTCTATTAAATTCCATGGATGTCAAGACCAGGTAAGGTTTTTCGCGTTGCATCGAATTAAACCACATGCTCCACCGCTTGTGCGGGCCCCCGTCAATTCATTTGAGTTTTAACCTTGCGGTCGTACTCCCCAGGCGGTCGACTTAACGCGTTAGCTACGAAAGTTACAAGTCAAGCTTACAACCTTCAAGTCGACATCGTTTACAGCATGGACTACCAGGGTATCTAATCCTGTTTGCTCCCCATGCTTTCGCACCTGAGCGTCAGTATTCGTCCAGGGGGTCGCCTTCGCCACTGGTATTCCTCCAGATATCTACGCATTTCACCGCTACACCTGGAATTCTACCCCCCTCTACGAAACTCAAGTTAATTAGTTTCAAATGCAGTTCCTAAGTTAAGCTTAGGGATTTCACATCTGACTTAATTAACCGCCTACGTGCTCTTTACGCCCAGTAATTCCGATTAACGCTAGCACCCTCCGTATTACCGCGGCTGCTGGCACGGAGTTAGCCGGTGCTTCTTTTCCAAGTAACGTCAAGAATAAAATATATTAGATTTTATTTTTTCTTTCTTGTTGAAAGTACTTTACAACCCGAAGGCCTTCTTCATACACGCGGCATAGCTGCATCAGGCTTTCGCCCATTGTGCAATATTCCCCACTGCTGCCTCCCGTAGGAGTCTGGACCGTGTCTCAGTTCCAGTGTGGCTGATCATCCTCTCAGACCAGCTA
>NZ_CP046212.1:351643-458942 GCF_012570745.1 Enterobacteriaceae endosymbiont of Donacia dentata
TATACAAAATTTTAATAAAACTAAAAATATAAATTTTATAAAAACAAATTCATAAATTTAAAACTCTTATAAAAGAGTGCCCTCAAAAGTTTTTTATAAATTTTTAAAGAACTATAAAACAACATTAACTATGTTACATATCAATTAAATAGTCAAGTTTTTTATTATTATAAATAATAAATTAAATTTTTAATTTATAAATAAATTTAAAATTTTGATTTAAAAAATAAAATTTAACTTTTTTTATATTTTTATTTTCTTTAGTGTATAAAACAAAATTTTTTTTTGTATATAAAATTAATTTATTATAACTTATTAATTTTCTTAATTTTAAAAAAATTTTTTTTTTAGAATCTAAAAAAATAGTATTACTAGGAAAAATTTCTTTTAATTCATTTATAATTAAAGAAAAATGTGTACAACCTAATATTATTGTATCTGGAAATATATTTAAATTATACCAAGAAATAAATATTTTTTTAATTTCATCCAAAACAATTTTATATCCTAATAATTTTTTTTCAGCTGCAAATACCAATTTTTGAGAAGATATAGTTTTTATTGTAAATTTATTATTGAAAAAATTAATTTTTTTTTTTATTTTTAAATTTTTTAATGTAGTTTTAGTTGCTAAAAAACCAATAACATTATTTTTAGTTTTTTTTATAGCTAAATTAATATCAGGAATAATTCCAATAATAGGAAAATTAAAATATTTTCTTATTTTAGGTAAACTAGAAACACTGGCTGTATTACATGCAATAATAGCTAATGAAATATTATGATGATCAGAAACTTTTTTTAAAATTTGTACTAAACGATTAAAAATAAATTTTTTTGATTTATCCCCATAAGGAAAATATTTATTATCTAACAAATATATAAAATTTACATTTGAAAAAAAATTTTTAATATAATTATAAATAGAAATACCTCCTAAACCAGAATCAAAAATAAAAACTGTTATTTGTGATTCTAATAATATTTTATTCATAAAAAAATATCCTGATTTATTAATATAATAAAATTAACATTTTATATTAATTAATATATATTATACAATGATTGTTATATATAAATAATTATGTTTTATAATTTTAATTTTTAGTTAAATGATAAATATAGATAAATTATAAGATGAAAAAATTGATTTATTTAGACTACGCATCTACTACTCCTGTAGATGAAAGAGTTTTGAAAAAAATGAATGATTATTTTACTATAAATGGAATATTTGGTAATCCATCTTCTTATTCAAATATATTTGGTATAAAAGCAAAAAATGCTGTTGAAAAAGCTAGATCTGATATAGCTAATATAATAGGAAGTAAAGAAGAAGAAATAATTTTTACATCTAGTGCTACAGAATCTATTAATTTAGCAATAAAAGGAATAATTACTAATTATAGTAATAATTATGATCAAAAAAATATTATTACAAGTATTAGTGAACATAAAGCTGTATTAGAAACTTGTCATTATATGAAAAAATTAGGAATTAAAATAATATACTTAAAAAATTCTAATATAGGTTCTCTAGATTTAGATATTTTAGAAAAAAAAATTACAAATAATACTATTTTAGTATCTATAATGCATATTAATAATGAAATAGGAACTATTAATAATATTAAATATATTGGAAATATTTGTAAAAAAAAAAATATAATTTTTCACGTAGATGCTACTCAAAGCATAGGTAAATATAAGTTAAATTTAAAAAAAATAAATATTGACTTATTATCATTTTCTGCACATAAATTTTATGGTCCTAAAGGAATAGGTGTTTTATATATAAGAAAAAATAACAAAACAAAATTTAAAATATCTCCATTAATTCATGGAGGAGGACAAGAAAAAGGAATAAGATCAGGAACTTTAGCTGTACATCAAATTATTGGTATGGCAAAAGCATTAAATATTTCTGTTAATGAAATTGATAAAGAAAAAAAAAGAATAAAAAAATTAAAAAAACAATTATGGGATGGAATTAAAAATATTAATGGTATATATATTAATGGAGATTTTAAGAATAGTTCACCATATATAATTAACATAGGTATTAAAGATATTTTTAATAAAATACTTATGATGGAAATGCAAAATATTGCTATTTCTTCTTCTTCTGCATGTATTTCAAATACACATACATCTCATGTATTAAAATCTTTAGGATTAACAGAAAAATTAATTCAAAGTTCTATACGTTTTTCTTTTGGAAGATTTACTACAAAAAAAGAAATTTATTTTACAATTAAACATTTACATTTTATTGTTAAAAAAATTAGGAAAAATATTTAATAAAATATTTATCACTAATTAATTAATAACAAATTTTTAAATTTTACTATTTTAGTATATTATATAATGTGTACAGAAGTCGTATTAGTAGTTCCACTAGGTACTAACGCACCTGAAACCATAACAATAAAATCTCCTGATATAGCATATTTACTTGATATTGCTATTTTTTTACCTATGATATAAAAATCATCTGTTGATGATATTTTTTTTACAAGTTTAGGTATAATTCCTTTACTTAAAATAAGTTGTTTTGCAGTTTTTTTATTTGTAGTTAAAGCTAAAATAATAGCCTTAGGAAAATATTTCCTAATTGCTTTTGCTGATTTACCTAATTGAGTAGCTACAATTATTAATGGAGCTTTTAATTTTTCTGAAATTTCGACTGCACTACGACATATTGCATCAGTAATACTTATATCTATTTTATTATTATCATAATAATAAATTCTACTTGTCATAGTAATATCTGTTCTTTCACAAATTGTTGACATAATAGATACAGATTCTAACGGATATTTTCCTTTAGCACTTTCTCCCGATAACATTACAGCATCTGTGCCATCTAAAATAGCATTTGCTACATCACCAGCTTCTGCTCTAGTAGGTCTAGGATTCTTTATCATAGAATCTAACATTTGTGTTGCAGTGATTACTATTTTTCCTAAACAATTACATTTTTTAATTATCATTTTTTGAGCAAAAATTACATCTTCTACAGGAATTTCAACTCCTAAATCTCCTCTAGCTACCATTATACCATCAGAAACATCTAGAATTTCATCAAAATTATTTAAACCTTCTTGATTTTCAATTTTTGCTATAACTTGAATATCTTCTCCTTTATATAATTTTAAAAATTTTTTTATTTCTATAATATCTTTTTTTTTACGAATAAAAGAAGCAGCAATATAATCTACTTTATTTTTACATGCAAAAATTAAATCATCTTTATCTTTTTCAGATAAAGATGGTAATTTAATAGAAATTCCTGGTAAATTAATACTTTTATTTTCTGATAATTTTCCATTATTTAATACTTGACATAATATTTGATTATTATATATTTTTAGTACTTTCATTGCTATTAATCCATCATCAATTAATATTTTATTTCCAATATTTATATCATTAATAATATTAGGATAAGTAATAGCAACACATTTATTATTTCCAATAATTGATTGATCAGTTGTTAAAATAAATTTTTGTCCTGATTTTAAATATATATCTGTATTATTATATAATTTCATAGTACGTATTTCTGGTCCTTTAGTATCTAATAAAATTGCTACTTTTTGACCTGTTTTTTTAATAATTTTTTTTAAAGTATTAATTCTTTTTTGATGATTATAATGACTACCATGTGAAAAATTTAATCTTGCAACATTCATTCCTAAATTGAGTAGTTGAGATAAAATTTCTTTAGATTCAGAACTAGGACCTATAGTACAGACTATTTTAGTTTTTTTCATAAAATTAATATTCCTTATAAATATATTAAATTTTAAAATTTTTTATAATTTTAAAGTAATTAAATTATATAATAATTTTAATTTTATAAAAATATTAAATCTAATTTTATTTTATTTTATCTTCTCTATTTAACTGAAATATAAATTTTATTAATTTTCTTTGAATTGTTTTTATAATAACATCAATCCCTTGTATTCTAGAAATAGTTAAATATCTATCAAAAGATAGCTTTTTAAAACATGATTTAATATCAAAATGAATAATTTCATAACAATTTTTTTTTTTATAAAAAATAAAAATCATTGTTAATAATCCTTTTACTATAGCAGAATCACTATCTCCTTTAAATTTTACATTTTTATTTTTATCAATTATTATAGAAATCCAAACATTACTTTGACATCCAGGAATGAAATTTTCAAAAGAATGTTGTTGTTGTGATAAAATAGGTATTCTACTCCCTAATTCTATTATATAGAGATATTTTTCTTCCCAATTATTACAATTTTTAAAATTTATTTCAAGTTCATCTTTACTAGGTAAAGTATATAACATAATTATTTATTAAATAAATCGTTTATATATGTTAATTTTTTTATAAAAAAATCAATATCATTAATATTATTATATATAGAAAAAGAAATTCTACACATTGATTTTACTTTAAAATGTTTCATAATAGGTATAGAACAATGATGACCAGTACGAATAGCAATACCATATTGATCTAAAAAACATCCTATATCATAGGGGTTATATTTTCCTAAATTAAAAGAAATAATACCAATTCTATTAGCAGAATATTTTTCCCCAAAAATTTTAATATTTGAAATTTTATTTAATTTTTTAAAAGCATATTTTGTTAAAAATTTATTATGTTTAATTATTTCTTTTATATTAAAAGATTTAAACCATGATAATGCTACACCTAATCCTATAATACCAGATATATTAGGAGATCCTGCTTCAAATTTCCAAGGTATTTTCTCCCAAATAGGTCTGTTCCCATATATATCTGTAATCATTCCACCACCACCTTGCCAAGGTGGCATCAATTTTAATATTTTTTTTCTTCCATATAAAATACCAATACCAGTAGGACTAAAAATTTTATGTCCCGAAAAAACAAAAAAATCACAATTTAATTTTTGTACATCAATTTTTTTATTTGCAATTGCCTGTGCTCCATCAATTAATGTTAAAATATTATTTTTTTTTGCTAATTTAATAATTTTTTTAATAGGATTAATTGTTCCTAAAACATTAGAAATGTATGTTATTGATATTAAACGAGTATTTTTATCAATTAAAGTATTTAATTTATGTAATTTTAATTTCCCATATTTGTCTAATGGTATGATTTTTATATTAAATCCTATTTTTTTAGATAATAATATCCAAGGAATAATATTTGAATGATGCTCCATACCAGAAAGAATAATATTATTATTAATTTTAATATTATTAAAACCCCAAGTATTTGCAATAAGATTAATACTTTCTGTAGTACTTTTTGTAAAAATTATTTCTTCGGTATATTTTGCATTAATAAATTTTGATATTTTATTACGTATTCTTTCCATGTTATTAGTTGCATTTATGCTTAAACTATATATGCCTCTATTAACAGAAGAATATTCATTTTTATAAAAAAAATTTAATGCAGAAATTACTTTTTTAGGTTTATGTACAGTAGCTGCATTATCTAAATAAATAAATTTATTACCATTAATTTTTTTAGATAAAATAGGAAACTGTTTTCTAATATCTATTATATTAAAATTCATTAAAAAAGTTCTCTATAGAAAAATAACATGATATATAATCAAAAATTTTATTTCTGATTAAATCATTATTACAAATATTTTTTAGGGAATCTAGTATAAATGCTGTAACTAATATATTATATGATTTTTTAAAATTTATTCCTCTAGTCCTTAAAAAAAAAATCTGTTCAGGATTTATTTTTCCTGTAAATACACCGTGTTTACATTTTACATCATTATTTAAAATATCTAATCCAGGTTGTATATTTATTTTTGATAACTTACTTAATAGTAAACTACTATAGTTAATTTGTCCATCCGTTTTTATTGCACTTTTATTTATTTTTATTAAACCAATTAAATTTATTATAGCTTTATTTAAAGTAATTGCTTTATGAATTTGATTACTATAACAATTATTTCCCTTATGCTCTAAATAATTATTAATATTCATTAAATTACTATTTTTAGCAAATAATATACTTTCATATATAAATTTAGATTTATTTCCTATACATTGAAAATTATTATTTTGATTCATAAATTTATTAGACATAAATAAATCATATTTTTTACAAAAAACATTATTATATAAATAATATTCATTATTAATAAAATTGAAATTTTTATTATTATTTTCATTAGTAATAAATTGATAATATTCTAATGTAGAATTATTATTTAATAATATAGTATTATATATATTATTAAAACATAATATATCATTATTAATATGATGTTCTAATATAATAATATTATGAATATTACTATTTATATATATATAATTTCTGTAATTAGACATAAAAATTTGATTATTATTTTTATTACCACAATTAAAATATATTATATAAAGTGGTTTAATATTTTTCATATTATTATTAATATTAATATGTATAATCTCTTTTGTAAGAGATTCAGATAAATAAGTATAAATATTATTTTTAACAAAATTATTTATATAAAAAATATTATTATATTTATTTATAGTTATTTTGTAATATGGATTTTTTATATCACTAATATTTTTATCTAATTTTCCATTAATAAAATATAATGAAATAGCATCTATTTTAAATATAAAATTTTTTAATATATTTTTATTTAAGAATAATTTTTGAGAATTTCTTATAAATTTATTATTTAGATTTTTAAAAAATTTTTTTTGAAAATCATCATATTTTTTTTGTTTTAATAAAAATTTTAACTTTAACCAATTTTTTTCTGCTACATTAGAAAAATGATGTTTTGTATGATTTTTATAAATATTTTTTAATTGATTATAAATATTATTTTCCATTAATCCATCCATCGTACCCATGATTTTCTAATTGGGAAATAATATTAAAATTTCCTGATTTAATAATTCTTTTGTTATAAAGAATATGAATATAATCAGGATTTATGTAATCTAAAATACGTCGGTAATGTGTAATAATTAAGAAAGATCTTTTTTCATTTTTCATTATATTAATTATTTTAGATACAATTTTTAATGCGTCTATATCTAATCCTGAATCAATTTCATCTAAAATACATAAATCAGGTTCTAAAACAAACATATAAAATACATCATTAATTTTTTTTTCACCTCCAGAAAAACCTACGTTAACAAAACGTTGAAGAAAATTTTTCGATTTTTCTAAAACTTTTATTTTTTTATTAATAATTTTTTTATAAGTAAATCTATCTAATTCTTTTTTTTTTTTATATTTTATTATTGCTTTTAAAGAATTATATAAAAAAATATCATTACTTACTCCTGGTATTTCAATAGGATATTGAAAAGATACGAATATTCCTTCTCTAGCTCTAATTTCAGGTTTCATATATAATAAATTTTTATTTTTAAAATATATTTTTCCTTTAGAAATATTATATTCTTTTTTACCAGCTAATACATATGATAAAGTACTTTTTCCTGAACCATTAGGTCCCATAATTGCATGAATTTCTCCAGGATTTATAGATAAATAAAATTTATTTAAAATAACTTTATTATTTATATCAACATGTAAATTTTTTATTTTTAACATAATTTTTTCTGTATTTAGTATTATTAAAAATATAATTTTATCCTATACTATTTTCTAAATTAATAGATAATAATTTTTGTGCTTCTACAGCAAATTCTAAAGGAAATTTATTAAAAATTTCTTTACAAAATCCATTAATAATAAGAGAAATAGCATTTTCAATATCTAATCCTCTTTGTAAGCAAAAAAATATTTGTTCTTCTTCAATTTTAGAAGTCGTAGCTTCATGTTCAACTTGTGAAGTATTATTTCGTATATTTAAAATAGGATATGTATGTGTACTACATTTAGTACCAATTAAAATTGAATCACATTGGGTAAAATTACGAGAATAATAGGATGATTTATCAATATAAACTAATCCACGATATGTATTTTTACTATTTTCTGTAGAAATACTTTTTGAAATAATTGTTGATTTTGTATTTTTACCTATATGAATCATTTTAGTTCCAGTATCAGCTTGTTGATAACCATTTGTTAAAGAAATTGAAAAAAATTCTCCAATAGAATTATCTCCTTTTAAAATAACACTAGGATATTTCCATGTAATTGCTGATCCTGTTTCTGATTGTGTCCATGACATTTTACTATTTTTTCCTTTACATATTGCTCTTTTAGTAACAAAATTTAAAATTCCTCCTTCATGATTTATTTTCCCGCGACCAGGGAACCAATTTTGTACAGTTGAATAATTTACTTGCGCATTCTTATGTATAATAACTTCAACTACAGCAGCATGTAGTTGAGAATTTTTTCTAATCGGAGCAGAACACCCTTCTATATAATTTACATAACTATTTTCTTCAGCAATTAAAATAGTTCTTTCAAATTGTCCGATATTTTTTTCATTAATTCTAAAATAGGTAGATAGTTCTATAGGACAATGTATATTTTTAGGAATATAAATAAAGGTACCGTCAGATGCTACAGCTGCATTTAAAGATGCAAAAAAATTATCATCAGCAGGTACTACTGAACCTAAATATTTTCTAACTAAATCTGGATAATTTTGTATCGCATCATTTAATGAACAAAAAATTATTCCTTTTTTTAATAATGTATTTTTATTTGTTGTAATAACTGAAACAGAGTCAAAAATAGCATCAACAGCTATTAAATTATTATCTTTTGTAGGAATATGTAATTTATTAAATGTTTCTTTTACTTCATCTGTAAAATATTTATTTTTAATATTATTATTTTTTTTAAATTGATATAAAGGAGCAGAATAATAAATATATTTTTGATAATTTAATTTTTTATAATAACCATTTAACCAATGAGGTTCTTTTTTTTTAATCCATGAATAATATCCTTTTAGTCTAAAATTTAACATCCATTTAGGTTCATTACGCATACTAGATATTTGATATATTGTTTCCAAATTAATTCCAGGAATAAATTTATTATTTTTTAATTTAGTAATAAATCCTTCTTTATAATCTTTTTTAAAATATTTTAAATTATTTTCATTCATTTGATTAATTCTTTTTATAATTAATATTAAAACTTTTTTTACATCCACAAAATTGTTTTATTTTATTATTAGTAAATTGAAAAGATTCATGAAAATTATTTTTTATAAAATCAATAATAGTTCCGTCTATAAAACAAAGATCTTTATTATCTAAATAAATAAATATATTTTTTTTTTTAAAATAAATTTCATAATTAAATAATTTTTTTATTAAAATAATTTTATACTTAAATCCAAAACAACCAGATTTTTTTAAAAATATTTTTATTCCTTTATAATCTTTATTTTTTTTCATTATTTGATTTATTTGTAAAAATGCAGATTTTGTTACATACAAACCCTTGTAATTATATTTTTTATCACAAATAAAATGTATTAAATTTTTTTTTATTAACATTATAATAACCTAAAAATATAATTTTTAATATATATTAATATATTAAAAACTAAAATAATTAAATATAACTTAATTTAATATATAAAATAAATATGTTGAAAAAATTTAATTTTTAAAATAAAAAATTTTAATAAAATTATTCTTTTACAATATTTTTTAATGAAAAATCTCTTACACGAAATTTTAATAAAAATAGTATAAATATATACAATAAAAAAACTAATAAACAAATACTTGATAAACAAAAAATACGTATTTTAAAAGGAGATAAAATTAACCATTTTTCAGAAATTATTTTTGAAATAAATAATAACATTATACTTAAAAAAAGTGTAATTATAGTAATACGAAAAAAAAAATTTAACCATCCTACTTCTGGTTTATATATATTTTTTTTAATTAATGTATTAAATAATAAAATAACATTTAAAAATGCTGCAAAACATATAGATATAGAAAATCCTATATGATGTAAAAAAAATATAAATATAGGACTAATTATTTGGGTAATAATTAAAACAAATATAGCAATTTTAACAGGAGTTTTTACATCTTGTCTTGCATAAAATCCTATTGATAATACTTTAGCTATTATTAAAAAAATTAATCCTAGTGAATATATAATAATATTTTTTTGTGTCATTAAAACATCAAAATATGTAAATTCTCCATATTGAAATAAAGCAATTAATAATGGTTTAGATAAAAAACCTAAAATTAATGAACTAGGAATTATTAATAAAAAACATAAACGTAATCCTATATCCATTAATTTATTATATTCTTTTTCTTTATTTTGTGTAAAAGCATCAGTTAATGCAGGTAATAATACTATAGTTAATGCTATTCCAAACATACTTATAGGTAATTCCATTAAACGGTCTGCATAATAAATCCAAGTAATAGATCCTGTGATTAAAAAAGAAGAAAAAGCAGAATTAATTAATAAAGATACTTGTACAGCAGTAACTCCAATAATAGCGGTACCCATTTTTTTTAAAACTCTTAATACACCTGAATCAAAAGTCTTAAAATTAGGTAATATTAACATATTTAATTTTTTTAAATAAATTAATTGATAAAAAATTTGTAATAATCCTCCAATTATAACTGCCCATACTAAAATTAATATTGGAGGTTGTAAAATTTTAGGAAATATTATTATTAGTAATATCATACTTAAATTTAATAAAACAGGAGTAAATGCTGGTACAAAAAAATTTTTCCAAATATTTAAAATTGAACTAGCTAATGATGATAAAGATATAAATAAAATATAAGGAAATGTCATTTTTAATATCTTAGATGTAAGTTTTAATTTAAAATCTGTATTTACAAATCCCGGAGCAATAATAGAAATAATTAAAGAAGAAAATATTATTCCAAAAAAAATTATTATAGAAAGTATTATTATTAACATACCTAATGTAGAGGCAATAAAATTTTTAGTATCTTTTTTACTTCTTTTATTTTTATATTCAGCTAATATAGGAGTAAATGCTTGAGAAAAAGCTCCTTCAGCAAATATACGCCTTAATAAATTAGGTAATTTAAATGCTATGAAAAAGGAATCACTATAAATTCCAGCACCAAAAACTTTTGCAATAAGACTATCTCTAATAAAACCTAATAATCTAGAAAATAACGTTATTATACTAACTGTAGTTAATGATTTTAATAAATTCATATAATTCCTAAAAATAATAGTTTATTATATAAATAAATTATTTTTATAAAAAATTCAATAAAATAAAAATTTTTCTTACATAAATAATTATTTACAAATTATTTTTTTGAATTAAATATTAAAATATTTATTTTTATAGGTAAAATTAAATGAATATAAAAGAAATATCTAGAGCAAAGCTTCCAACAAAATGGGGAGAATTTATTATAATAGGTTTTGAAGAAAAAAATACTAATAATAATCATATTGCTTTAGTATATGGAATAAAAAAAATATATAAAAATTCAATTATTTTAACAAGAATTCATTCAGAATGTTTAACAGGAGATACTTTTTTTAGTTTACGTTGTGATTGTGGTTTACAATTAGAATCAGCATTAAAAAAAATTTCTAAGGAAAATTGTGGAATATTAATTTATCATAGACAGGAAGGAAGAAATATTGGTCTTTTAAATAAAATTAAAGCATACAATTTACAAGATAAAGGATTAGATACTATAGAGGCAAATTATGAATTAGGTTTTAATTCAGATGAAAGAAATTTTATTTCTTGTATTAATATATTAAAAATATTAGGTATTTTAAATATTAAATTACTTACTAACAATCCTTATAAAATAAATATTTTAAAAAAAAATGGTATAAATGTTATATGTAGAATACCACTAATTACTGGATATAATATTAAAAATTATAAATATTTAAAAACTAAAAAAATAAAATTGGGACATTTATTATAATAATATTTATTAAAATTTGAAGAAATTTTTTATATATTTTAACAAATTTTTTAAAACTAAAATTTGTTTATTATAAAGTTCTTTTTGTAATAATTTTTTAATTTCATAATTATAATTATTAAAAAATTTTTTATTAAAAATATTTTTTATATATATATCCCATGTTTTTTTTTCTATTTTACTTAATGTAAATGGAAAATTTCTTGCTTTATATTTAAATAATAATATATTAGCTCTTATATCTTTAAATATAAATTCATTTAAATTAATAATAGTTTTTTTTTTATTATGTATTTTTTTAAATTTAAATAAATCTTCATTTGAAAAAAAATTTTTATATAATTGTTCATCAACATTATAAATATTTGTTTCTTCATTTTTTTGTTTAAAATTTAAAAAGATATATTTTATTATCTTTTTTATTTTAAAAAAATTTTTTTTTAAAATAAAAAAATTTTTTATATAAAATATAATTTTAAATTTTAAACGTTTAAGATCTTGTTTTTTTAAAATATTTACTGGAAGTAGTAAAGGAAATTTATTGAAATTAATAAGTTGTATGTACGAAAAAATATTTTTTTTATATATTTGTGTATTTTTTATAATTTGTAAAAAATCATATACATTATTTACTAAATTAAATGATATTAATATATTTTTATTTTTTGGATGCCAAAATAAAGGAGTAATACAACTTATATTATTATTTTTATTTTTATAAATACTACTAATATGAATAAAAATTTGAATTTTAGATAAATCTATTTTTTTTATTAATTTTTTTTTATTTCTATATTTTAAAAAATATTTATATAATAATGGTTGTTTTTTTTTAATTAATTTAGTTATAGATATTGTAGTATAAACATCAGATAATGCATCATGAGCATTTTTACTATATAAATTTTTTATATTATTTAAACTAGCAATTTTTTCAAGATTAAATATTGGAATATTATTTTTTTTAGGCCAATTAATACCATCTGGTCTTAATACATAGCAGGCTCTGACTAAAGATAATATATCCCAACGACTATTATTATTTTTCCAAAACCAACTATATGGATCATAAAAATTACGATAAAACAAAAATCTACTAAATTCATCATCAAAATTGATATTATTATAACCTAAAATACAAGTATTAGGTAATGAAAAAATTTTATTAATATTACTAGCAAATTTACATTCTGTTTGACCTTTTAAATTTATTAAATCAAGACTAATATTATGAATAATCATAGATTTTGGATCAGGTAAGTAATCATTAGATAATTTACAATAAAGTATTATAGGTTTACCTATAATTTTTAAATTAATATTAGTACGTATACAAGCAAATTGAGCAATCCTATCTTTAATAGGATTTAATCCAAAAGTCTCATAATCATAAAATAAAAAATTGAATTCTGATTTTTTTTTTATTAACATAGTATATAATATTATTATAATATTAAAATTATAACAATAATTATTATCTTAATTATGGTGAGATGGCCGAGTGGTCTAAGGCGCATGCCTGGAAAGTATGTATATGGAAACGTATCAAGGGTTCGAATCCCTTTCTCACCAAAAAAATATGTTTGTTTTGTGTAAAATAATTAATATTAATTTTATTATTATTATTTATGAGAGAAATATGTTAAATACAAATATAATTAAAATAATAAATCATTATGGTTATATAATTATATTATTAAGTTCTCTTATTGAATGGGAAACTTTTATTGTTATTGCAGGTATGCTTGCTCATAAAAAAATTTTATTTTTAAATAAAATTTTATTTATTACTGTAATTGGATCAATTATAAGTAATCAACTATTATTTTATATAGGTAAAAAATATAGTAAAAAATTTTTATTTTTTTTTAAAAATTATAGATATAAAATTCAAAAATATCATACTATTATTACTAAATATCCATACATATTTATTATTACAAAATTTATTTATGGTTTTAGATTATTAAGTCCTATCATTATGGGTATTATTAAAATTTCTTATTTAAAATTTTTTTTGTTAAATATTACTGGTTCTATTATATGGACTATATTTTTTACTATAACTGGATATTTTTTTGGAGAAATTATTTTCAATTTTATTAAAAATTTTGCTAATTTTATTAAATATTTTATATATTTTTTTTTATTATTTATAATAATTAAATTTATATATAAAATTATAAAAAAATATTTTTGATATATAAATTATATGTTTAATTTTTTATTAAATATATTTTTTAATAATTTGAATTATTAATTCAGGATAAAATCCTAAAAAAACAGTTATTATAGCTAAAAATAACATTAATTTTTTAATAAAAATAAAAAAATTATTATTTTTAATTGTATCTAAATAAATATTTTTATTTATTTCAGATGGAATTAAATACATACTAATAATGATACGTAAATAATAATATAATCCTATAGCACTTCCTAAAATAATAATACTAGTTAAATACCATAATTTAATTTTTATACTTAATATTATTAAATAAAATTTAGATATAAAACCAATTGTAATTGGAATACCAGCTAAAGATAATAACATTATTGTTAATATAATAGTTAATGTAGGATCATACCAAAATAATCCACGATAATAATATATTTTATCTATATTTTTATCCTTAAGATTAAAACTTGATAATATACTCATAATTCCTAAAATACTAAAATTACTAATTATATAACTAATAATACATACACTCATCATTTCTAATGAAAATGTATGTGTGGCATATATTTGATTGTAAATTAAAATTACAAACATATATCCCATTTGAGCTATAGAAGAATAACCTAATATACGTTTAATATTGTTTTTTGTAATAGCAGCCATGATATTACCAAATATTATTGATAATATTGATAATATAATTAATATTTTATAGAAAAAAAATCTATTATAGTTAATTTGCGAAAAATATATTAAAAATTTTACTAAAAATACAAAAATAGCTGATTTACTAAATGTAGTTAAAAGAATTGTTACAGGCATTGATGAACCTTGATATACATCAGGAGTCCATAAATGAAAAGGTACTATTGATAATTTAAATCCTAAACTTATTAAAGTTAAAAATATTCCAATTAAAGATAAATATTTGATTAAGTATATATTATTATAAGAATAATGATTAATTAAATAAATAAAATTTAAGTTACCATAATCTAAATAAATAAAAGATATTCCAAGTATTAAAAATGATGATGATATAGTAGATAAAATCATATATTTAATACTGGCTTCTAATGAATATTTTGATTTAATATTATAACTTATCAAACCACATATAGGAATAGATATTAATTCAATTCCCATTAACATGGTAATAAAATTATTTGCATTAATTAAAACCATACTTCCTATAGTTGATATTATTATTAATAAATAAAATTCGTCTTTATTACATTTTAAAAAAGATAACCAAATATATGATATTAAACAAATTAAAATATTATTAATTATTAATAAAATATTATAAAAAAATGAATAATTATCTTTAAAAAATAAATAATTTTTTGAAAAATTAATATTTTTTGTATAAATAATAGATATTATTGTTAATATAAATCCTAAAATTGTAATAATTAAACTTGTGAAATTATCTCTTTTAATTGATATTTTTATTAATAAAATAATTGATAATAGAACCATAATAATAAATGGCATTAACAGTACTAGTAATTTAGTCATAAATAAATTCTATTTTTTAAATAAATTTTTTAAACTATAAAATAGTTTTCTTATTTGTAATTAAATAATCCTATTAAATATACTATTAATAGTATTATTTGATATATTTAAAATAAGTTGTGGATAAAATCCTATAATTAATAATAAAATTATAAGTATGAAAAGAATAATTTTTTCTCTCAAAAATATGTCATGTGTTAAAATTAATATTTTAGTTTTAGGTCCATAAAAAATTTTTTGTATCATATTTAAGGAATAAATACTAGAAAATAATAAACTAAATGTTGCAATAGTAGCATAAATTGGATAATGATTAAAAATACCTAATAAAATTAAAAATTCTCCTATAAAATTTCCTGTTCCAGGAATACCAATACTTGCTAAAGCAAAAAATAAAAACGATCCTGGTAATATATTTAGATAATTCCATATACCTCCCATTAATTTAATATTTCTAGTTTTTAACCTTTCATATATTTGTCCACAAAGAATAAATTGAGCAGAAGCACAAATACCATGAGATAACATTTGTATAATAACTCCTTGATAAGCTAATTTATTATTACTATAAATTCCTATTAAAATAAATCCCATATGAGATATAGAAGTATATGCTATAATTTTTTTTATGTCAGTTTGTGTACAAGCCATTAAACATCCATAAAATATACCTATTATACCTAATGGTATAACAATAAAAGAAAATTTTGAAGATGATATTGGAAATAATGGTAAAGTAAATCTTAATAAACCATAAGCTGCTGTTTTTAATAAAATACCTGCAAGATCTACAGATCCAGCTGTTGGTGCTTGACTATGAGCATCTGGTAACCATCCATGAAATGGAATTATAGGCATTTTTATTGCAAAAGCAATAAAAAAAAATAACATTAATAAAAATTCTGTTTTTAAATTTAAATGATTATTTAATAAAATATTATAATCAAAAGTTAATTTTCCTGTTATTGTTTGATTTAAAAATACTAATGATAAAATTCCTAATAACATTAATAATCCACTAGATTGTGTATAAATAAAAAATTTAGTAGCTGCTTTAATTCTACTATAACCTTTTTTTATATCTTGATGACCCCATAAAGATATTAAAAAATACATAGGTATTAACATAATTTCCCAAAATAAAAAAAATAAAAACATATCTATGGATAAAAATACACCAATTACACTACTTAAAATCCATAACAAATTTAAATGAAAAAATCCATGCCATTTTTTTATTTCATTCCAAGAACATAAAACTGCCATTATACCCAGTAATCCAGTAAGATTAATCATTAATAATGATAATCCATCTATAGCTAGATGAAAATTTATACCAAAACGAGGAATCCAATTAAAAACAAATTCTGATATCCATAAAGAATGTAATAATATTTTTTGATTAAAATAATTTAAATTTAAAATATATTCAAAAATTGATAAAATAAAAATAAAACTAATAGAAATTAAAGAAATCCAACGAGGTATTTTAAAGTTTATTTTTTCACTTTGCCAACAAATAATACCACTAATAAAGGGAATTAATATTAACCATGGTAATAACATAAATAAAATTTCCTAATTATATTTTTAATAATTTTATATATAAATTTAAATTTTTAAAGTATTAATAATATTTATGATTTAATATTATTAAATATACAAATATTAAAAATAATCCCAAATACATTAATGACATATACCAACGTATATATCCATTTTCACTTATTAATAATATTTTCCCTATTTGATTTATTGTATTTATTACTAAAAAATTAATAAATTTTGAAATAGGATCATTTTTTATGATAGATAATATTTTTATAAAATTATTAACAAAAATTTTTTTATAAATAAAATCAATATAACATCCATTTAAAAAAAAATGGTTTATAAAAAAAAGTTTATTGAAATAATTTTTATTAATTTTTTTAATAAAAATAATATTTTTACTATAAAACATATATAATAAGAAACTCATTATAGATATCATTATAGATATTATTTGTATAATAAAATAATAATTGTGATTAATTAGTAATATTTTATTAGGTAGTAAAAAATTATTTTTTATAGGTAATAATTTTATTCCTATAAAACTTGACAATATACTTAATATAAGTAAAGGAAAATTATGTGTAAATTTATTATTACCATTTATGGTAGTAGGAATAGTATTATTTTTTTTATAACAAATAATATAAATCAGACGTATAGTATATAAAGAAGTAAGAAAACTACCTATTATACTAATAATAAATAATAAATTATGTTGTTTTATGATAATTTCATAAAGAATTTTTTCTTTGGTAAATCCACTTATAGTTAAAAAAGGAAATGATAATAAAGATATTGAACCAAATAAAAAACAATAATATATAAAAGGAAGATGTTTTTTTATTTTTCCTATTTTTAATATATTTTGCTCTTTTTTATATGAAAAAATGATAGATGCAACACATAAAAATAGTAATGCTTTAAAAAAAGCATGAGAAATTACATGAAATAAGGTTGCATGCCATGAATTAATACCTAATGCTAAAAACATATAACCAATTTGGCTCATAGTGGAATAAGCTAAAATACGTTTAATATTATTTTGTACTAATGCAGAACAACCAGATAATAATATTGTTATTGAACCAATTATACTAATTAAAAATAGTATATTACTGTTCATCAAAAATAATATATTATTACGTAAAATTAAATAAATTCCGGCTGTTACCATAGTAGCAGCATGTATTAAAGCTGATACTGGAGTAGGTCCAACCATAGCATTTATCAACCAAGTATTTAAAGGAAATTGAGCAGATTTACCTATTGCACCTATAATTAACATTATAGATATTATTTTTAAATAATATGATTTATAATAAATATTAGATAATAAAATTAATGATGATATTTTAGAAAAATTTAAAGTATGAAATATTTGAAATATTAAAAATATACCAATAATTAAAAAAATATCACTAAAACGAGTGATTAAAAATGTTTTAATAGCGGATAATCCATTAAAAGTTTTTTCATGAAAAAAACCAATTAATAAATATGAACAAACACCAACTATTTCCCATCCAAAAAACATTAAAATAAAATTATCTGCCAAAATTAATAATGCCATACTTGCAATAAATAAATTTGTATATGCAAAAAATTTAGAATATTCTTTTTCATTTTTCATATACCAAATAGAAAATATATGTATAAGAAAACCTATCCATGTTGTAATAGATAACATAATTAAAGATAACATATCTAAATAAAGGCTTACATTAATATGTAAATTATCAATATTTAACATTTGCCATAAAAATTGTCTATATGACAAAAGATTTTTATTAAAAAAGATAAAACCTATAATTAACGTAATAATTGAACTTATTCCTATAAAACTTACTCCAATTATTGAAATTTGAACTTTATTTAAATAATTTGAAAATAAAGACAGTATTAAAAAACTAATGAATGGCATTAAAATAATTAAAAAAAGGTATTTCATCCTTTCATCTCACTAATTGAATCAATATTAATTGTATTATTATAATAATACAATTTTATTAATAAAATTAAACTTATACAAGTTTCTATAGCTGATATACTTATGGATAAAATATACATAATTTCTCCTTCTGTTTGTTTCCAATAATTACCAGAAATTATACATGATAATGCAGCTATATTTAACATTATATCAGTAAAAATTAAAATATATAACATATTACGTCTAATAATTGTTCCTATTAATCCAATAACAAATATTATAACTATAAATGTTAAAACATGATGTAAAGGTATCATTTTTTTTTCTTTTTATGTTTAAAAAATTTTTAGTAAAAATATTAATTAATTTTTTGTTTTCCTATATGTAAAACAATAATTACACTAGATAATAATAAGATTGAAATTAATTCTATAATAATTTTATATTGTGTAAATAGATTTATACCTATATTTTTAATATCAAGAAAATTATATAGTATATATTTTGTATTATATAAATTTTTAAAAATATAAAATGTAATTATTAAAAATAATAAAGTAAAAATTATAATAGTTATTATAAGTGGTAATTTTTTAATTAAGTAATATTTTTCTTCTAATTCAACTTTTTTATAATTTAATAACATTAAAACAAAAATAAATAGGATAATAATAGCTCCTGCATATATAATAATTTCTAGTGCTCCTGCAAAATAATCACCTAAAAGAAAAAATATACATGATATTGAAATTAATGAAATTAAAAAATATATTAATGTATAAATAGGATTAACACTTATAATTATAAAACATGTAAAAATTATTGATATAAATTCCAATATATAAAATATTTTTTCCATAAAAACATACCTTTAATTTATATTATGGTAATATATTTTTAATATCCACTTCAATATTTGAATCTTTAGTAGATATTTTTTTTTTATTCAGAATATTCACTCCTGAAATATCATAGTAATCATAATCAGAATATTTTCCTTGATTATTGATTAATAAGTCATTTTTTTCATATATTAAGTTTTTTCTATTAAATTCACATAATTCAAAATCAGGGATTAATTGTATTGCACCTGTTGGACAAGCTTCCTCACAAAAGCCACAAAAAATACATCTAGATATATTAATTCTAAAAAATAATGGATAAGATCTTCCATTTTTTTTTACTGCTTTTTTTAAAGTTATACAACCTACTGGACATACTACAGCACAAAGATCACAAGCAACACATTTTTCATTATTATTTAAATCAGATGTTAATATAATTCTACCTCTATATCTTGTTGGTAAATGAACTTTTTCTTCTGGATACATAATAGTTTCTCTTCTACTAAAAATATTTTTCCAGACTAAAAAAATACTTTGAATTTGACTCATTACATCAAAAAAAAATTTTTTTATATTCATTTTTTTATTTTTTAATAAATAATTATTTTAATGATACTATAAAAGCAGTAATAACTAAATTAATTAATGTTAATGGTAAACATATAAACCAACCAAAATGCATAATTTGATCATAACGTGGTCTAGGTAATGAAGCTCTTATTAAAATAAATAATATAATAAATATTATAGTTTTGATTAAATACCATATAATAGATGGTAAAAATGGTCCTAACCATCCGCCAAAAAATAAAATTACTATTAAAGATGAAAGTATAATAATACTAATATATTCTCCTATAAAAAATAATCCAAATTTCATTCCAGAATATTCAATATGATAACCATCAGCTAATTCTTGTTCTGTTTCTGGTTGATCAAAAGGATGTCTATGACACAATGCTATAGATGCTATAATGAAAGATAAAAAACCAAAAAATTGAGGTATTATATTCCAACAATATTTATATTGTTGATTTACTATATCAAATAAATTAAATGATCCAGTTTGACAAATAATACCCATTAATGATAAACCTAAAAAAATTTCATAACTGATTATTTGAGCTACTCCTCTAATAGTTCCTAATAAAGCATATTTATTATTACTAGCCCAACCTGCAAATAAAATTGAATATACGGAAATACTCGCCATCATAAAAAAAAAAAGTATCCCAATATTTAAATTAGATATCATTATATAAGGAGTAATTGGTAATATGGCAAATACTGATAATAATGAATTAAAAGCAATTATAGGTGCTATATTAAATAATAATTTGTTAGAAAAATTAGGAGTCCAATCTTCTTTAAAAAGAATTTTTATCATATCTGCTAATAATTGTAAACAACCATATAACCCAACTCTATTAGGTCCATAACGATTTTGAAATAAAGCTAATATACGTCTTTCTATAAAACTTAAAAAAGCACCACTAATTATTAATATTATTAATATTAATAATGTTTTTAATATATATATTAATTCCATTGAATTTAAAAAAGAAAATAAAATCATTTTAATACCTTTATTTTTTCAATAGTTTTTCCTGAAAAAGATAATGGAATTTCTTTTATTCCTAATGGCATACTAATCAAACCTTGATGTAAAAATTTTGAAATATAAGTTTTTAATATAAAAATATTATTTAAACAATATAATTTAACTAAATGATTATTTAAAATGCCTAATTTTTTAGCATCTTTTTGATTAAAAACGACATAATGATTATAAAAATATTTTTGTATTAAAAAAGATTCTTGAATTAAAATCTTATTATAAAATAAATGATGATATGAAACAATTATTAATTTTTTAGAAATAGAAAATTTATTAAAATTATTTTTTATTTTAATCTTAATTTTATTATTTTTTTTTTCACGAATTTTAAATCCTGTAGGTCCATATTTTGATGAAATTCCTATTTCTTTTTGAAATTTATATAATGATTGTGAAGAATTTAATCCTGGATACCATAAAAATGGCAAATGTGTACAATTAATATTTGAATTATAATTTCCTTCCATAGAAAAATTAAATATAGTATCTTTATCTTTTGGTTGTTCCGGTTCATTAACACTACTATTAGATAGTATTGATGTTCTTCCACTATAACGAATTGGTGATCTTGCAAATTTTCGATTATGTATTCTATAATTTGCTTTAGGAGCAGCTAAGCTAATTCCTTTAAGAATTGAAATATTTTTTTCACATTTTTTAATTACTTCATCTAAAGTAATACTATTATCTAAATTTTTTAATTTAGCATATATTTTATATATCCATTTCCAACTTGATTTTCTATTATTATTTTTATTATAAAAAGAAGGTTTATATACTTGAAAAAATCTCTGTGCTCTACATTCATTGTTAATAACAGTTCCACTACTTTCCATAAAATTTGCTGTTGGTAATATTATATTTGCTTTTTCCATAGTTCTACTAAATATATGATCTAATACAATTATATTAGGAATATTTTTAAAAAAATTATTTAATTTATTTTTTTCTTCATAAAAATATAGATCATTTTCCATAATAATAATTGTGTCTATAGTTGAATTATTATTAAATAAATTATTTTTAATAAATATATCATCTAAAGATTTTCCATTTATTAATCCTAAACCCATACTATTTACCGTATTTAATCCATAAAATAAACCTGTATTTTTTTTTTTTTTATTAAGTGCTTGTGCTACAGCATAAGATGCAGATATTAATTCTAAAGAATTAGATCCTGTTCCTGAAATAATTAAAGGTTTTATTGAATTTAATAAAATATTTTTTATTTCAATAATTTTGTTTTTTAATGTTTTATCATATAAAAATATATCATTTTTTTTATTTTCAATGCAATTTGCTAATGCAAAACCAAATTGAGATTGTTTAATTATAGTATTATAATAATTCCATGAAGAAATGTCATCTAACATTGTCTTGTCAAGACTTGTTATAAATAATGAATTTGATGATCTATTTTTAATATTTAAAATTGCATCAGAATGCCAATAAGGAATATTTTTATGAAGTATATTTTTTTTCATTGCTTGTCTTACTGCTAAAGCTGCACGAGGATTTGTATTACTTAAATCTTCTCCTAAAATTAAAATTACATCATAATTTTCTATTTCTGATAAAGTTGGAAAATATATATTTGTATTTTGTAATATTTTTATTATATAATTAATTTGTTTTTTTTCACTTTCTAAAATACCTAAACAAAAATTTTTTTTTCCAACTAATTTTTTTAAAAGAAAATTACTTTCTATACTTGCTCTAGGTGAGCCTATACCAATAATTTTTTGAGATTTTAATATTAAGTTCGTAATTTTTTTAACAATTATATTTTTATTAAAAATAATTTTTTTATTATAAATAATATTAATAGGATTATTTTTTAAATAAGTATAACCATAACCAAAATAACCTTTATCACAAAGAAAATAATGATTTATTTCTTCATGATATCTATTTTGTATATTAGATAATTTACCATAACGTTCTCCAACAAAAATATTACATCCTAATGAACAATGTTGACAAATACTAGGAGCATATTGAAGATCCCATTTTCTTGTAAAATTATTAGTATAAGCTTTATCAGTAAATACTCCTGTTGGACAAATTTCAATTAAATTTCCAGAAAATGGATTTTCTAATATTCCATCATTATATCTTCCAAAATAAATATCATTTTTTGATGAAAAAACATTAAAATCTTTTCCACCAGCATAATTTTTATAAAATCTTACACAACGATAACACGTAATACAGCGATTCATTACATGAGATATAAAGGGACCTAAGTATTGATTTTTATATTTTCTTTTAGGAAAAGTATATCTACGTATATTATGTCCCACCATAACAGTCATATCTTGTAGATGACAACTACCTCCTTCATCACAAATAGGACAATCATGAGGATGATTTAACATTAATAATTCAATAATTTTTTTACGAAAATTAATGATATCATTATCATTAATAATAATATTTGATTCTTTCGAAGGTAAAGACATACAGGACATAATTATATGTCCTTTTTTTTTAGTATTATCATATTGTTTTATTGCACATTGACGACAAACACCTATACTTCCTAAAATAGGATGCCAACAAAAATATGGTATATTAAAACCTAAAGATAAACATATTTTTAATAAATTATCTTTTTTATTAACTTTATATAATTGATTTTCTATATGAATATTAATCATAATACATATTCCGTAGTATATTAATTTATAATAAAAATACCTTATTGATAATAATTACAATGTTTAAATTTATTTATTTTTATATAAAAAATAATTAATTTAATAAGTTATCCCATATTCAAATTCATGTAAAAAATATTTTAAGGCACTATTTAAAGGAGCCATAGCACCTGGTGCATGTGCACAAAATGGTCCTTCGTCCTTTAATAAATTACTCATATCTTTTAATATAATAAGATCTTTAGTAGATCCTATTTTTTTTTCTAAATTGTTTAATATTTTTACAATCCAAGGTAGTCCTTCCCTACAAGGGGTACATAAACCACAAGATTCTCTTGCAAAAAAAGTTTCTAAATTTTTTAGTAAAGATACTATATTAATTTTATTATCTATAGCTATAGATATACCAGTTCCTAATCTACTTCCTGCATTATAAATAGTAATAAAATCCATGGGTAAATCTAAATGATTTTCCATTAAAAATCCAGTCCCCGCACCACCAGGTTGCCATGTTTTAAGTTTTAATCCTTTTTTCATACCACCAGCATATTTTTCTAAAACAATACGAGCTGGAGTACCAAAGGGTAATTCCCATAATCCAGGTTTTTTTACATTACCAGAAAAACCTAACATTTTTGTTCCACTATCATTTTTACTATTTGATAAATTCTTATACCAATCAGATCCATAATTTATTATCCCAGGTATATTAAAAATAGTTTCAACATTATTTACACATGTAGGTTTTCCCCATAATCCAATTGTGGAAGGATATGGAGGTTTAAAACGAGGATTAGCACGTTTACCTTCTAAAGAATTAATCAATGCTGTTTCTTCTCCACATATATATCTACCAGCACCAATATGAAGATAAATATCAAAATTGAAATTAGTATTTAAAATATTTTTACCTAATACTCCAAATTTATAGGCTTCTTTTATTACTATATTTAAAATTTTTGCACATTTAACATATTCTCCTCTTAAAAAAATATATCCTTTATTAGCTTGAATAGCAAAAGCACTAATAATCATTCCTTCTAATAATTGATGTGGAATATGTTCTATTAAAAAACGATCTTTATAAGTACCAGGTTCCATTTCATCAGCATTACATAAAAAATAACGAGTTTCTGAATTATTATTTTTTTTTGGCATGAGATCCCATTTTAAACCAGTATAAAAACCTCCACCTCCCCTACCTTTTAATTTTGATTTTTTTACAATATCAATTATTTCTTGTGGATTATTTTTTTTTAAAATTGTTTTTAAAATTTGATAACCATTTTTTTTTATATATTTTTTTATAAATATTGTTTTATTTTTATTAATACGCCATGTTAAAGGATGTGTTTCTGGATTAGGATTAATTATTTTCATAAATATATTTATCCAATATTTTGTTAAAACTATTAATTGTTAATGAATTATAAATTTTTTCATTAATCATAATAACAGGACTATTTTCACAATGACCTAAACAACATATAGGTATTAAAGTAAATAAATTATCAGTAGTTGTTTGTCCTGGAAGAATTTTTAATTTTGTTGTAATATTTTTTAAAATTTTTTTATATCCTGTTATATAACATACAATACTATCACAATATTTAATTACATATTTACCAACTGGTGATCTAAAAATTTGACTATAAAATGTTGCTATACTATCAATTTCAGAAGGATGTACATTTAAAATATCGGAAATAAAAATAATAATCTCATCAGAAATCCATCCATATTTTTTTTGAAAAAAAATTAATATTTCTAAAATAGCAGCATTATTACATTTATAATGATTTTTAATTTTATTAATAATTTTTAATTCTTTTTCATTTAAAATCAAACTAATTTTATTAAATATTTTTTTTGTCATATTATTTTAACGATCTACATCAGACATCACAAAGTCAATACTACCTAAATAAGTAATCAAATCTGATATTAAACTACCACAAATTACAGATGGTATTTGTTGTAAATGAGGGAAACTAGGTGTTCTAATTCTAGTTCGATAACTTATCGTATTTCCATCACTTATTAAATAATAACTATTAATACCTTTTGTGGCTTCAACCATCTGAAATGATTCATTTGCAGAAATTAATGGTCCCCAAGAAACTTGTATAAAATGTTGAATTAATGTTTCTATATCATTTAACATTCTATTTCTTAAAGGAGGAGTTGTTAAAGGATGATCTACTTTATATAATCCTTCAGGCATATAATTTAAACATTGATTTATGATACGTAAACTTTGCCAAATTTCTTCAAATTTTAATAAAACTCTTGAATAACAATCACTAATATTTTTACCTATAGGAATTTCAAAATCAAAATTTTCATATCCAGAATAAGGACGCCATTTTCTAACATCAAAATCTAATCCAGTTGCTCTTAATCCTGTACCAGTTACTCCCCAAGATATTGCTTCTTGTTGATTATAAGATGCTATATTTTTAGAACGAGATATTAAAATACTATTTTGTAATGCTACTTTTTTATATATTTTTAATCTTTTAGGTAACCAAATAATTAATTTTTTTACTAAAATATCCCATCCTTTAGGGAGATCTTGTGCTAAACCTCCTATTCTAAACCATGATGGATGCATTCTAGCTCCAGTAATAAACTCAATAATATCATATATTTTTTGTCTATCAGTAAATGCTAAAAACACAGGAGTCATAGCACCTACATCTTGTATAAAAGTAGATAAAAATAATAAATGACTATTAATACGAAATAATTCTGATAACATTATTCTAATAACTTTAATTCTATCATTAACAATGATATTAGCTAATTTTTCTACTGCCAAAATATAAGGCATTTCATTAATACATCCACCTAAATATTCAATTCTATCTGTATATGGAATATATGTATGCCATGTTTGTCTTTCAGCTATTTTTTCTGCTCCTCTATGATGATAACCTATATCCGGTATGCATTTAATAATTTCTTCACCTGATAATTGTAATATTATTCTAAATGCACCATGAACAGAAGGATGATTAGGTCCTAAATTAAGGAACATATAATTATTATATTTTTTATTATCATCTATTGATAAATTCCATTCTTTTGGATTAAAATCAGAAGAACTAATATCTAGTTTATATTTTTCTTTAGTTAAAGAATAAGGTTTAGATTCTGTAGCTCTAAAAGGAAAATCTTTACGTAAAGGATAACCATTATCCCAATTTCTAGGTAATAATATATGAGTTAAAAATGGATGATCAATAAAATTAATACCATACATTTCCCATATTTCTCTTTCATACCAATTAGCATTTTTATAAAAATTAGTTATAGTATAAACACTTAGAAATTTTTTTTTTAAAGGAATTTTAATAATTATATCTGAATTTCGATTAATAGAAATTAAATGATAAAATAAAGAAAAATCCATTTTAGACATTAGTTTAAATTTATTATAATGTAATCTTTCATCTATACCATGCATATCATATAACATATTATATGGATTATTAATTTGAGAAAAAAATTTCATAAATTTTATTAAATCTTTATTTCTAATCCAAATAATTAATGGCATTTTATTATTCATATTATTTTGTATAATAAATTCTTTAAAACTAAAATTATTATTTAATTCATTTATTATCGATTCTTTATATTTTTTATAAAAAAATTTATTATGTTTTTCTCCTATTTTCTGAATTATTTTATCAAAAAAATTATTCATAATTGAATCCTATTATAAATTTCATATAAAATTATATATTATTATTTAATTTAATATTTTTATTAAAAAATTTACTAGATGATTTCATTTTAGCTTTATATATACCTTGATCTCCTAAAACCCAAGATAAAGGACGTCTTTCATTATTAATAGATTTTTGTAATAATAATAATGCTTGTATATACGATTCTGGTCTGGGAGGACATCCTGGTATATAAATATCCACAGGTAAAAATTTATCTACTCCTTGTACAACAGAATATATATCATACATTCCTCCAGAATTAGCGCAAGAACCCATCGAAATTACCCATTTTGGTTCTAACATTTGATCATATAATCTTTGTATAATAGGGGCCATTTTTAAAAAACATGTTCCAGCTATTACCATAAAATCTGCTTGTCTAGGAGATGCTCTTAAAACTTCAGAACCAAAACGTGCTATATCATTAATAGATGTAAATGAAGTAGTCATTTCTACATAACAGCAAGATAGACCAAAATTATATGGCCATAAAGAATTTTTTCTACCCCAATTAATTATTTTATGTGTAATTTTCTTTAAATTTCCTAAAAAAATATTTTTATTAATTTGCTCATTCATAGGATCATAATTAATAATTTTTTTATCTTCTAAAGGAAATTTTTTTTGATTATTAATTTTAGATTTTGTAATAGTATATTTCATTTTATAAAGTATATATTTCAAATTTAATATTTTTTAAAATTTTTCTTTTTTAATCAAAAGCTTTCATTTTAAATAAATAAAATAAAGTAACTAAAATAGTGAAAATAAATAATATTCCTTCAATAAAACCTTCAAATTTTACAATTTTAATAGAAACAGACCATAAATATAAATATAATGATTCAATATCAAAAATTATAAAAAATATTGCTATCAGATAAAATTTAATATGGATTTTTATTTTATTATCACCATAAGAAAAAATTCCTGACTCGAATGGAATATGTTTATCTAAACCATATGAATGTCCTCCTAAAAATAATGATATTAACATCATTATACAACTAATAATAATAGCAAAAATTTGAAATATTATAAAATAATTATAATTTAAAACTAATTTATTTATTACCATAATGTATACTCTAGATTAAAAATCTATTTTATTAAAATTATATAATATAATTTTTTATTAAAAATTTTTTTAAATGATCAAAATTATTAGATAAGGTATAAGATAAATTTTTTTTTTTATTACAATTAACTAATATATTAGGTAATATTACTTTTTTATTTAAAATATTAAAAATATAATCTTGAAATTTAGATGGGTGAGCAGTACCAAGAAATACATTAAATGTATTTTTTTCTGATATTTTTTTTTTTAATGCACAATAACTTACAGCTGAATGTGGTTCTAAAATATATTTATATTTATTATACACATCTATTATGGTTTCTGTTGTTTTAATATCTGTAATTACAGAAGATGTTAATTCACTTAAATTCCAATTTTTTTTATGAAAAATTTCTTCAACTCTAGGCCAATTGTTAGGTGAACTAACATCCATTGCATTTGATAAAGTTGGTATAGTTTTTTTAGGTAACCAATTTCTTGTATTTAAATATCTAAAAACTGTATCATTTACATTAGTAGCTGCAATAAATTTATATATAGGTAAACCAATCGCTTTAGCTATTAAACCAGCAGTTAAATTTCCAAAATTACCACTAGGAATTGAAAAAATAATTTTTTTCTTTCTTTCTTTTAAAGGTATTTGAGCAAATGCTTCAAAATAATAACATATTTGGGCTATTAAACGACTAATATTAATTGAATTAGCTGAATTAAAAGATAAAATTTTATTAAGTTCTTTATCATTAAAAACTTGTTTAATAAGATTTTGACAATCATCAAAATTACCTTTAATAGCAATTGTTTTTATATTATTACCTATAGTACAAAATAATTTTTCTTGTAAAACAGAAATTTTTTTATAAGGATATAATATTATAACTTCAATATTATTAATTTTATTAAAAGCATGAGCAACAGCCGCACCAGTATCTCCAGAAGTAGCAGTTAAAATAATAATTTTATTTTTTTTATTAAAAAAATTTAACATTTGTGCCATAAAACGTACACCAAAATCTTTAAATGCTAAAGTTGGTCCATGAAATAATTCTAAACAAGAAAGATTATTATCAATTAAATTTAATATTAATGGAAAATTAAATGCTTTTTTTATTTTTTTTTTTAAAATCTCTAAAGAAATTTCTTTTTCATTAATAAATAATGATAATAGATAACTACTTCTATCTATAAAATCAAAATTTAATATATCTTTAATTATGTTATTATTTAATTTTGGTAAAGTTTTAGGAAAAAATAAACCTTGATTTTTTCCTAAACCTATTTTTAAAACTTGATTAAATGTTTTTTGTTCTTTATGATAATTAAGATTATAAAATTTCATGTTCTCTCCATAATTTTAGTACCTATCTCATTTATTTTACAAATATAAACAAAACCATTTTTTTTTAAAAAATTTTTTTTTAACCAATTAACCATATTATATGCAATATTTAAATTATTAAAAATACTAAATACAGTTGGTCCTGATCCTGCAATACCATAACTTAAAGCACCAAATTTTTTTGCTGTATAAGTAATTTGTTCAAAATTAGGAATAAGAGATTTTCTATAAGGTTCTACAATAAAATCTTTCATTAATTTTAATGCCAGTAATTCTTGTTTTGTATGACTAGCATGTATAAATCCTGCTAAATATTGACTTTGTTTAATAAAAATTTCTTTTTTATATAAATTTGGTAATATTTTTCTGGAATCATATGTGGATAATTTAATACCAGAATATGCAATCACCCAGAACCAATTTTTAAAAATTGGAATATTTTGAATTATTAAATTATCTTTATCAGTTATTAAAATTAATTTCATACCACCAAAAAAACAAGGAACGATATTATCGTAATGTATATTACCTGATAAAAATCCTTCTAATTCTCCCATTAATCTTAATAAATCATATTCTTTTAATGGATTATTACAAAATAAATTTATTGCTTTTAAGAAAGCAACTATAGAACAAGCACTTGAACCCAGTCCAGATGAAACAGGAACATTTTTTTCTAAAATAATTTTTAAAGGAATTTTTCGACCAATTTTATTACAAAATTTTATCCAACAATGAAAAATAATATTTTCATATTTTTCTTTTGGTAAATCATTAAAAAAATAACCTTTATTTATTAAAGTAAATTTTTTAGATGAATAAATTGATATAAAATCTCCTAAAATTCCTCCATCTATTCTAGATAACGCTATTCCTAGCGTGTCAAAACCTACATTAATATTACCAATAGAAGCAGGAGAATAAATTTTAATCATAAAAATCATTCCTTATTTTAATTAAATGAGACGTAGTAAATCAGTAAGTACTCCTGCAGCAGTTACATCATTTCCTGCACCATATCCTCTTAAAACTAAAGGATATGGTTGATAATAATCAGTATAAAAAGCAAAAGAATTTTCTCCATTTTTTATTTCAAAAAATGGATGATTTTTATCAACTTCCATAATTTTTACTTTACAAAATCCTTTTTTATTTATACTACCAATATAACGTAATACTTTATTATTTTTTTTAGCTTCTTGAATTTTTTTTTCAAAAATTTTATCAAAATTTAACAAAGATGAAAAAAATTCTTTAATAGAATGTTTTTTATCATAGTTATTTGGAATAATAGGTTCTACAATAATATCATTTAATTCTAAATTATAACCAATTTCTCTTGCTAATATAAGTAATTTTCTAGCTACATCTATTCCTGATAAATCTATTCGTGGATCTGGTTCAGTAAATCCCATTTTTTCAGCTATTTTTATAGCTTCAGAAAAAATAATTCCTTCTTCAAGTTTACCAAAAATAAATGAAAGAGATCCTGATAAAATACCAATAAAATTATTAATTTTATCACCAGTTTTTAATAGATTTTGTAAAGTACTAATAATAGGTAATCCAGCACCAACATTAGTTTCATAGAAAAAATTTAAATTTAATTGATTTGCTGTAAAGTGTATTTGATTATAATATTTCATTTTAGAAGAGTTTGCTTTTTTATTTGCAGCTATTATATTTAAACCATAACTTAGAAAGTTTATATATTGATTTGCAATTTCTTGTGAAGAAGTACAATCTATAATAATAGGATTCATAAACTTATGTTTTTTTAAGTTATTAAATAAAACTTCTGTTGTATTTGTATTAGAAAGATTCTGTTTTAAATTTCGTTTCCAATCTTTTAATTTGAGACCATTTACATCTATTAATGAATATTTAGTATTAAAAATACCACAAATATTTAGAATAATATTTTTTTTTTGAAAATAATTTCTTTTTTGATAAATTTGTTTTAATAAGCAACTACCAATACCTCCGGTACCTATAATAAAAATTTCTAATATTTTCTTTTTATGAAATAATATTTTATGTGCTATTTCTATAATATTTTTTGTAAAATTTTTTTTTATAATAACAGCAATATAATTTTGAAAAATATTTTGTGATATATGAAATATTTTTATTTTTGTTATTTTAAAAATATGTAAAAAATCGGATATTATATTTGAAGAATTATTAATTTGATCACTTACTAATGAAATAATTGACAATTGTTGAATAATAGAAATTGGTTTAATTAATTTATGTTGAAATTCTAAATAAAATTCTTCTTCTAATAAAGATTTAATATATTTTAAATTTTGATTTGAAATAAAAATATTAATATTACACCTTTCAGAAGATTGTGTTACAAAATAAATAGATATTTTTAATTTGAAAATAAAAAATAATATTCTAGATATAATATTTTTTATGTGTTTATTTTTTTCTCCATTAATATTTAACATTGATATATTTTTTAATTCAGTTATACCTTTTATCATATATAATGAATTTTTAATATTACTACTAATTAAAGTTCCATTAGATTTTAAATCTATTGTATTTTTAATAATACAAGGTATATTATTTTTTAACATAGGAAATAAAGTTTTATAATGAATAACTTTAGCTCCAAAATATGCTAAAGTTATTGCTTCTTGATAAGAAATAAATTCTAATAATTTTGTGTTGGATATTATATTAGGATCTGCTGTATGAATACCATCAACATCAGTCCAAATTTCACAATGTTTAGCCTTTAAACAAACAGCTAATACTGATGCCGAATAATCAGAACCATTTCTACCTAATAAAACAGTTTCTTTTTTTTTATTAACAGCAGAAAATCCTACCATTAATATTATATCAATATTAGAAATATTAATATTTTTAATATTTTTTAAAGTTAAAGGAATATCAATTGTTGATTCTAAATAACTACCATATGCCAATAAATATTTTTTAGGAGAAATTATATATATTTTATATTTTTTTATTTTTAATAAAGATTCTAATATAATAATAGAAAAATTTTCACCTTGTGATAAAATTTTTGCTCTAATTATATCAGGACAATTATTAATTAAATTAATACCATATAATAACTGCTCTATTTTATTAAAAATTTTATTAAATTTATTTTTAATAAAAGTAATATCTAAATTTTTAATTTTTTTTTTTAAATCATTAATTAAATTTATAAAAAATTTTTGTATATAAATAAAATCTTGTTTATAATCCCTCTTTTTTATAGATTTTTCTATCATTATTTCTAAAATATTTGTAATATTTGCTGGAGCAGATAAAACAACAGCTATTTTATTTTTTTTTAGATAAATATTAATTATATTAGTTACTAATAGAAATTTTTCTGCATTTTTTAATGATGTACCACCAAATTTCAATACTCTCATTGTTTCAACCTACCTCAATTTTTAAATATAAAAATATGCATAATTATACATTTATAATTTTTATAAAATAACATATACTAATATTTTTATTTAAAAAAATAAATTTTAATTTTTTATTTAGATAAAAATATTCTTAACTATATTTAATTAATAACTAATTTTTAATAAAATTATTTTACAAATAATTTAAAAAAAAATCTAAATTTTATTTATATAAAATTTTTTTTTAAAAATCATTAACATATATTAATAATATTGTAACATGAAAATAGTTTTAATTATTTAATAATTTTATTAATTTATATTAATAATATTTTTTATATTAAAATTAATTATTTTTTATTCAATTTTTATAAAAAATTAAATATAATAATTTATTAATTTAATCTATTAAATTACATTTTTATGTATATATTATAAATATTTAATAAATGAATTAATTTTAAAAATTTTAAACATTTTAATTTTCAATTTTTTTAATAAAAATATTTTTAATATTATTAATATTTTTATATGGAAAACCTTTATTTCCTTTTACAGAATAAAATATTTTTAATTTTTCATATGTTAATTTAAATTGTTCGGTATTAGTCTGTATATAAACTATAGAATTTTTATTAACAAGAAATATCCATTTTAATTTATCTTTATTTTGAAGAAAATCTTTATTATTAATAAAAATTAATCTACTTCCTTTTCCTTTAGTTAATCTAGGTATTTCATTTACAGAAAATAGTAAAAATTTATTTAAAAATGATACAACTAAAATTTTATCATTTTTATTATTAACTACTAAAGGAGATAAAATTTCAGCATTATCTGTTAAAATCATAAATAATTTTCCATTTCTATTACATGCAATTAAATCATGAAATTTACATACAAAACCATAACCGGAATTAGAAGAAAGAATAATTTCTTGATTATTAGATTCCATTAATAAACTTTTAATTATTGATCCCTGTGTAATATTTAATTTACTATTTAAAGGTTCTCCTTGACTACGAGCTGCTGGTAAAGTAGTAGAATCGATACTATAACTACGTCCTTTAGAATCAATAACAACTATATTTTGATTTTTTTTACCTTTTACAGAAATTAAAAATGAATCTCCTGATTTATAATTAAGGTTTAATGGATCTATAGTATGACCTTTGGCACATCTAATCCAACCCATTTTAGAAAGAATAATTGTAATAGGTTCATCTGAAACTAATTCATATTCATTTAATAATTTTGCTTCTGTTCTTTTTTTTATCATTGAACGTCTATTATTACCATAATTATTAGATGCTGATAATATTTCTTTTTTTAATAATAAATTCATTTTTTGTTTAGAAAACAATATTTTTTGAATTTTATCATGTTCTATTTTTAATATTTTTTTTTCATTAATTAATTTTTTTTCTTCCATAAATGAAATTGAACGTAATTTAAAATTAAGTAAATTTTCTATTTGCATATTGGTAAGATTAAATTTTTTTTTAATAATAGAACTAGGATCTATATTTAATCTAATAATTTTTATAAATTTTTCTAAATTAGAATATACAATTAATAATCCTTGTATAACATGTAGTCTTTTTTCTAATTTATTTAAATAAAAATTTAAACGTTTTTTAACTATATAACGTCTAAAAATAATCCATTCTGATAATATTTCTATTAAATTTTTTACAGCAGGTTTATTATTTAAACCTATCATATTTAAATTTATACGATAACTTTTTTCTAAATCAGTAATAAAAAATAAATGATGCATAATTTGTTTTATAGTTAAATAATTAAAATTATTACGAATAATAATAACTATTCTTGTAGGATTTTCATAATCTGATTCATCTCTAATTTCTTCAATCATTGGTAATTTTTTATTTCTAATTTGTAAAGTAATTTGTTCAATAATACGTATTCCAGAAACTTGATGAGGTAATGCTGTAATTATAACTGTATTATCTTTTATTTTCCATACTGCTCTTAATTTAATAGAACCTCTACCTTTTTCATATATTTTATATATATCTTCTCTTGAAGTTATAATTTCACTACCAGAAGGAAAATCTGGACCTTGAATTATATCTAAAAGATCAGATAATTTTGTTTTAGGATAATCAATTAATTTAATTATAGCCTTAGATATTTCTTTAATATTATGAGGAGGAATATCTGTTGCCATACCTACTGCTATTCCTGTAGAACCATTTAAAATTATATTAGGTAAACATGCAGGTAATATTTTAGGTTCTAATAATGTTCCATCAAAATTAGGAATAAATTGTACAGTACCTTTTTCTATTTCATTTAATAATATATTAGAATATTTTGATAAACGTGATTCCGTATATCTCATTGCAGCAAATGATTTAGGATCATCTGGAGAACCCCAATTACCTTGACCTTCTATTAAAGGATATCTATAAGAAAATGATTGTGCCATAAGAACCATTGCTTCATAACATGCTACATCTCCATGAGGATGATATTTCCCTATAACATCACCAATCGTTCTAGCTGATTTTTTAAATTTAGATGAGGATTTTAAACCTAATTCAGACATGGCATATATAACTCTTCTTTGTACTGGTTTTAGTCCATCACCAATATGAGGCAAAGCTCTATCAGAAATAACATAAATAGAATAATTTAAATAAGCATGTTCAGCAAATTTATATAATGGAATAGATTCTATTGTATTTTTTATTAATTTACTCATTCTTTCACCTTAAAATTAATTTTTAATTATAATTAAATTTAAAAATATTTTATTATAAAATAAAAATTCTTATTGTATAAATTTTATTATTTATGAAATAAAATTAAACTTTATTAAATAAATATGTTATTTTTATGCAATAAAATTTTATTTATGGATATTTTGTTATGAAAAATAATAATTTTAATCATAATCAATATTTAATAACTCCAAAAGAACTTAAAGATCAGTTACCAATATCTCAAAATATAAAAAAACAAGTTTTAATATCACGTAAAATTATATCAAATATAATTTCTGGAAAAGATCACAGATTATTAATTATTTGTGGACCTTGTTCAATACATAATATAAAAGAAGCAATAGAATACGGAAATTTTTTAACAAAAATATTTTTAAAAATTAGTCATAGTATATATCTTGTTATGAGAGTATATTTTGAAAAACCTAGAACTATTTTAGGATGGAAAGGATTAATTAATGATCCATATATGAATAACTCTTTTGATATTAATAAAGGTTTATATTTAGCTCGTAAATTATTAATAAAATTAGTTAATATGAATATTTCATTAGCAACTGAAATATTAGATCCCAATACATCAAAATATCTTGAAGATCTTATTAGTTGGGTAGCAATAGGAGCACGTACTGTTGAATCACAAACACATAGAGAAATAGCATCTTCATTAAAAATACCTATTGGTTTTAAAAATAACACAGATGGTAATATATTTTCTGCTATAAATGCTGTTCAAGCTTCTTCTCAAAAACATCATTTTGTTGGTATAAATAATAATGGTAAAATTTGTATAATCAATAGTATGGGTAATAAAAATTGTCATATTATTTTACGTGGAGGAGTAACTCCAAATTATTATAAAAATAATATAAAAGAATATGAAAAAAATATTTTAAAATTAGGATTAAAACCTAGAATAATGATAGATTGTAGTCATAGTAATTCTAATAAAGATTTTGAAAAACAAATTTTAGTTATTAAGTCAATAATATCACAAATTAAAGAAGGAAATAATTCTATTATAGGAATAATGATAGAAAGTTATATTAAAGAGGGAAATCAAATATTAGACATTAAAAATCCTAAAAAATTAAAATATGGCATATCAATTACAGATGGATGTATAAATTTACAAATGACAAAAGATATTCTTTTTCTTATATACAATGAATTAAATTCTATACTTAAATTTCGTTCTTTATAAATTTTTATATAAAAAATACTAAATTAAATAATTAAAATTATATGTTAAAAAAATTAGTTATATTACGTAATAAAATAGATATTTTAGATACAAAATTACTAGAAATAATAACTAAAAGATTAATTTTAGTAAAAAAAATAGGAGAAATAAAAAATAAGTATAAATTACCTATTTATGTTCCAGAAAGAGAAAAATATATAATTCAAATAAAAAGAAAAGAAGCAATAGATAAAGGAATATCTCCTGATCTTATTGAAAAAATATTATATTGCATAATAAATGAATCTTATATATATGAACAAAAAAAAAAATTTAAAAAAATAAATTTTAATATTTTACGTATATTAATTATTAGTAATAATAAAATGGGATCTTTTTTTCAAAAAATGTTAATTATGTCAGATTATAATGTTTTTTTTATAAAATTAGAAAATTTTAAATTTAATATAAAAAATTTATTATATACTGATGTAGTAATTATTAGTATTGATATAACAAAATCATATTTTAATAAATTAATTAATATATTAAAAAAATTACCTAAAAATTGTATACTTATAATTCTTTCTTCTATAGAAAATATATTAATAAATAAAATATCAAAAATATATCTAGGACCAATTCTTTGTTTATATCCTTTATTTGATTCAAAAAATATTGTTTTAATAAAAAAATCTATATTATGTTGTTTTATAAATAAACCCAAATATTATATTTGGTTTATAAAACAAATGGAAATTTGGGGATTAAAAATAAAAAATATAAATATTACACAATATAATCATTTTCTTTTTTTAAAATCACTACAATATTTTTCTACACTAATAATATATAATCTTTTTTTATTAAAAAAAAAAAAACCATTAAAAAAACAATTATCATTATTATCAATACCTTTTGATAATTTAAATTTTTTCCCTTTAAAAAATTTTTTTTTAAAAGATCTAAAATTATATATAAATACAATTTCATTTTCTAAAAATAATAAAAAAAATATCAAAAAATATTTAAATTATATGAATAATATTGTTAATTTAATTAAAAAAAGAAAAATTGAAGAAATAATAAATATTTTTCATTATAATTAAAAATAAAATTTTTAAAAAAAACTTAATATTTATAAAATATTAAGTTTTTTAGAAAAGATTATTTTAAGAATTGATTTAAAGATTCTTTTAATATTTTTTTTACTAATTTAGTTTCTATATTATTAGAAGAATAATATTTTAAAAATCTTATACATCTATTAATTGATGCAATATACATTTTTTTTTTAAATAAAAATTTAATAATATTAAAATCAAATTTTCTTAAACGTTTTTTCATATTAAATAACTGATATTTTAAATATTTTATAAAAATACTATTAGGATAATTTTTAATAAAAATATATGTATCTCTCATCGCTAAATTAGTGTAAAAAGGATTACAATTTGATCTGTTTATTCTAAAAAGATTCTGTATTTCATTATTTTGATCTAAAGATATTTGTGATATAATTCTAACGTAAAAAACATAATCTAAAAAAGGAGAGTCATTATACGAATTAATAAATTCTTCTGTAAAATCTAAAACATTTAAAAAATTTTGATCAATATAATTTAAATAAATTAAATATATCAAAACTTTTTCAGTATACATATTATACGGATATTTTATATAAAAATTTTGAAATTTGAATAAAGCTTTTTTATATTTATGATTAAATAAAAATTTTATTGATTCTAGGTATTTTATTTTTAAAAGAAATTTAGAATTTATTTTATTATTAGTACTAGAATATTCACAACCAGTTGTAAATAATATCAATATTAATATTAAAATATTAATGGTAATAAAATTTTTTTTTTTTAAAATACTCATTTTTTTTTCTTTTACAAGACTATTAATTAATATTAATATAAATATACAATAAATTTCGTTTTAGATAAAAATATTTTAATATATGAAAAATATAAAATTAGTATTAAAAGTTTCTTCTAAATATAACAAAAAAAGATTAGATATATTTCTTTCAAAAAAAATTATACAATTTTCAAGATCTAAAATAAAAAAATTAATCATAAATAATTTTATTAAAATAAATGATATTATTATAAATATACCTAAAAAAAAATATTTTTAAATGATATAATCAAAATTGATGCAATAATTTCTAATACAAAAATTAAATGGAAAGCACAAAATATACCACTAAATATAATTTATGATGATAATTATATTTTAGTTATAAATAAACAGTCTAATTTTGTTGTACATCCTGCAAATAAAAATATGGAAAATACTTTATTTAATTCTTTATTATATTATTATCCTATTTTAAGAAATTTACCAAGAGCTGGTATTATACATAGATTAGATAAAGATACTACAGGATTAATGATTATAGCAAAAAATATTCATTCATATATATTTTTAAAAAAAGAATTAAAAAAACATAATATTACTCGTGAATATGAAACAATTGTAAATGGAATAATAAATAAAAACGGAATAATTGATTATCCAATTAAACGTATATATAAAAAAAAAAATATTATTATGGAAATTAATTCTTTGGGTAAAGAATCAATCACAAAATATTTTATAAAAAATATTTTTAAAATTCATTCTCATTTAAAAATTAGGTTACAAACTGGTAGAACACATCAAATTAGAGTTCATTTATCATATATTAATCATAGTATTGTAGGAGATGCTGTATATAAAAATAAAAAAAATATTTTTTTATATAATAATATTTATAAAAATAATATTAATAAAATAATTAAAAGACAAGCATTACATGCTTGTTATTTAAGATTTATGCACCCATTTTATAAAATTTTTATAGAGTTAAATTCATCATTACCAAATGACATGATTAAATTAATTAGTTTTTTAAAAAAAAATATTTAATTTCAAAAAAAATTTTTTTATAAAAAAATAAAAAATTAAAATAAAAATTAAAAAATTAATTTTATTAATATAATAAATTGGTTTATAATTTAAATATGTAAATTAATAAATTTATTAAAAAGAAAAATTATGATGAACATAAGAAAATATATAATATTTTTTAGCATGTTGTTATGTCTAATAACATTTAATGTTTGTTTAGCATCAAAACCGCCTCAATCACTTTTTTATGATGTTTTAACATTACAAAAACAAAAATTATATAATAAAGAACTATTAAATAAAAAACCATCTATAGTGGAATTTTTTTCATTTTTATGTCCTCGTTGTTATGAATTTTATATAGGAATAAGTGAAAAATCTTTAAAAAATAAAATACCTAAAAATATAAAAATTTTTAGACATCATTTAAATCAATTTAATGATGAAAATGGTCTTGGAAGTTTAACAGGTTATGCTTGGGTTGTTGCAAAAATGTTAAATGTAGAAGATAAAGTAATTGGACCAATATTTGAAGGTATACATAAATATGATAATATTCATGATTATAAAAGTATAAGAAAAGTTTTTGTTAAAGCTGCTGGTATTAATAACCATATTTTTGATACAGCATGGAATAGTCATATAGCTCAAACATTATTTATAAAAGAAACAAATTTAGCTGAAAAATTAGATATACATATTGTTCCTAATATTTATGTAAACAATAAATATGAAATAAATCTTTCTGAATTATATGCTAGTTATTATAATGATTTTTTTAAATATTATATTGATTTAGTAATTAAACTTTCAAAAAATTAAGATAATTTTTTAATAAATATTTATATATATTATTTAATATATTTTTATTATTATGTATGAAAAAAAAATAGTTTTAATAGATGGATCATTCTATTTATATAGAGCTTATTATGCTTTACCTAATTTAACTAATAGTAAAGGTAATCCTACTGGAGCAATATATGGTTTTATTAATATGTTTAATAAAATTATAAAAATGAATATAAATAGTTATTTTTTGGTAATATTTGATAGTAAAGGTATATCTTTTAGAAAAAAAATTTTTAATAAATATAAAGCAACAAGAAAAAATATGCCTGATAATTTGAATGTACAAATTATTCCTTTATTAAAAATTATACAGGCTATGGGATATAATGTTATTTCTCTTAAAAATATAGAAGCAGATGATATTATTGGTACTTTAGCATTACAAGCAGAAAAAAAAGATTATTCTGTTTATATTTTTAGTATTGATAAAGATATAGCACAATTAGTAACTCAAAATATTAAAATTATAAATCCTATTAATTATTCTATTTCTGGACCAAAAGAAATATATTATAAATATAGAGTTTTCCCTAAATTTATTAGTGATTTATTAGCATTAAGTGGAGATTCTATAGATAATATTCCTGGAATTCCAGGAATAGGAAAAATTATAAGTAAGAATTTAATAAATAAATTAGGTAGTTTAAAATATATTTATAATAATTTAAATAGTGTTAATAATCTAAATTTTAGAGGAGGTAATAATATAAGAAAAAAACTTATAAAATATAAAAAATTAGTTTTTTTATATCATAAATTAACAAAAATTAAAACTAATATTAATTTAGATTTAAATAATTTTGATCTAAAAATTAAACCAAAAAAAGATTATTTGAAATTTTTATTTCAGACTTATAAATTTAATAAATTATTAAAAAATATAAATAATTAATATTTTTTTAATAAATTTTATTAAATATAAAATATAATTTTATAATTTATTTATTTTTTATTAATATTGTTATTATTTGTGTTGTTACTTTTTTTTTAAAATAAATTTTATTTATATTTTTTAAAATTAATAAAATTATTATTTTTATAGTATTAATTTTAAAAAAAATTTATATGTTTATTTTATAAAATTTTCTTTTTAAATATTTATTTTAAATATTAATTTATTTAAATAAAATTTTTAATAAATTTATATATTTTCATATCTAGAAAAGTTCAAAAATAAATTTATATATCTAGTAATAAATTCTAAATTTAAATTATATTAATATTCTTAATTTTAAAAAAAATTAAAATAATTTTTAATTTAATGTCTTATTTAAAAATAATAATTTAGTTACAGATTTTTATATAAAAATTTTTATTTTATAAAAAAATTTATTTATATTTTAAAATGATAAATTTATGTAAATAAATATAGTACATAATTAGGATTTGTTTATGAAAAAAATACGTAATATAGCTATTGTTGCACATATAGATCATGGAAAAACTACATTAATAGATAAATTATTACAAGAATCAGAAAATTTTCAAAATACAAAAAATATTTTTAAAAATAAAAATGATATAAATAGAATAATGGATAGTAATGAATTAGAACAGGAAAAAGGAATTACTATTTTTTCAAAAAATACATCTATATTTTGGAAAGGTTATCAAATTAATATAATTGATACTCCAGGACATGCAGATTTCAGTGCTGAAGTAGAACGTATTTTATCTATGGTAGATTCTGTTTTATTATTAGTTGATGCTGTAGAAGGACCAATGCCACAAACAAGATTTGTTGCATTAAAATCTTTTTTATATAATTTAAAACCTATTATTATAATAAATAAGATAGACAGAAAATTTATTCGTCCTGATTGGGTTATAGATCAAATATTTGATTTATTTGTTAATTTGAATGCTACTGATGAGCAACTTGATTTTCCTATAGTTTATACATCAGCTCTTAAAGGATTATCTGGATATAATATAAATAAAATGAATAATAATATGGATATATTATATGAGACTATTATTAAACACGTATCTCCTCCTAATGTAAATATACATAAACCATTTCAAATGCAAATATCTCAAATAGAATATAATAATTATATTGGTAATATTTGTACTGGTTTAATAAAAAGAGGGACAATTAAAATTAATCAATATGTTATTTTGATTAAAAATAATAAAATTTTAAAAAAAATAAAAGTATTATATATAATATCTAATATAGGTTTAAAACCTGTATATATTAATGAAGCTAAAGCTGGTAATATTATTGGATTAGCTGGTTTAGGATTTGAGAAAATAAATATTTCTGATACAATTTGTGATATTAATCATTATGATCCTTTACCTTTATTAGTAATAGAAAAACCTAAAATTAGTATGTTATTTCATGTAAATAATTCTCCATTTTCAGGAACAGAAGGCAAATATTTAACATCTAAAAAAATATTTGATAGAATTCGTAAAGAATGTTTATATGATATAGCTTTACAAATAAAAGAAACTACTAATAATAATGTCTTTTATGTTTCAGGTAGAGGAGAATTACATTTAGTTGTTTTAATAGAAAATATGAGAAAAGAAGGATTTGAGCTATCTGTATCTAAACCACAAATTATATCTAGAATTATTGATGGAATTAAAAAAGAACCATTTGAAATATTAATTTTAGATTTTTCTAAAAATAAAAAAGGTCATATAATTCAATTAATTAGTCAAAGAAAAGCTATTATAAATAATATTATTTTAAATGATACTAATGATAGAGTAAGAATTGAAGCAGTTATTCCAAGTAGAGGTTTAATTGGTTTTCGTAATGAATTTATAAATGTTACATCAGGTACTGGAATAATGAATTCTTTTTTTAGTCATTATGATATTAATATAAATAATTTAGTTAGAGAAAGAGAAAATGGGGTTTTAATTTCAAATAAAGAAGGATATGCTGTAGCATTTTCTTTATCTAATTTACAATCTCGAGGAAGATTATTAATTAATCCAGGAGAAAAAATTTATGAAGGACAAATTATAGGTATACATAATAGATCAAATGATTTAACTGTAAATTGTTTAATTAATAAAAAATTAACTAATATGAGAGCTTCTGGAAGTGATAATCCTATTAATTTAACTCCTATAAAAAAAATGTCTTTAGAAGAAGCAATAAATTTTATTCAAGATGATGAATTAATAGAAATTACTCCAAAATCAATTAGAATTAGAAAAAAATATTTAACTGAATCTTTACGTAAATTAAAAAAAAATAAAAAAATAATTAATAATAAATTATAAAAAAAAGAACTATATTTCTTGGAGCTGGGGGGAGTCGAACCCCCGTCCAAAATTACTACATTCTCGGAACTACATGTTTATTTTTATTATATAAATTTTAGTAATATTTATTAATAAAAAAAATTTAATATTACATAGTCTATTTTATTTCTTTAATATATTATTTTAAGACATATAATATACGATCTCTTTAAATTATGACCTATTTACTTTTTATTAAAGAGTAAATAATAAGAAATAGGGCTTTAACAGTTTTTTATGCTGCTAATGCGTAATTTTGATTTTTTGCAATTATTTCAATACGGTTTTTTACAAGGCCAACCGTTTCCTTGACATGCTCCTAAAATTTGATAATTTTGTCAAATCCATAAATCAGCCCCCAAAATTTTAAATATCTTTTTTCAAGAAACGTGATTTTTTAATATTCCATTCTTTCTTTTTTAATAAAATTCTTTTATCATATTTTTTTTTACCTTTAGCAACAGCAATTTTTAATTTACACCAAGATTTTTTCCAAAATAAACCAACCGTAACTAAAGTAAAGTTTTTAATTTTATTATAGTTTTTTAAAAGTTCTATTTCTTTTTTTTTTAATAATAATTGTTTTTTCCTATTAACATCATATTGTATATGATTACAAATTGTTTTTAACGGATTAATATTTATATTAAATGAATAAACTTTATTAGATAAAATACTCACATAACTATTATTTATGGATACTCTATTTAATCTTAATGATTTTACTTCCCATCCTTTTAAAATAATTCCAGCATTAATTTCTTCTTGTACAGAATAATCATAATATATTTTTTTATTAAAAACAATATATTTTTTTTTTTCATTATATAAACAATTTAACAATTTTATTAAATATTATTAATTATATTAAATATATTAAATAATTTCAATAAATTATTAAAATTTTTTATTTTATATTTTAAAAAACAATTAATTTTAAAAAAAATGATTTACTAATTAAATAATTTTTTATATTTTAATTATATAATTAATACAAATACAAATTATTTTTAATATATATGTTTTTTATTAAAGAAAATTTTAAAACATTTCTATATTTTATTTTTAATAAAAATTTTTTATAAAAAATATTATTTAAAAAGATTTTAAAATTATTTTATAAAAATTTTTGTATTAATCAAATAAAAATTTTTTTAATATTTATTAAATGTAAAATATTTAATTATTTATATTAAATATTAAATTTAAATAAATCTATATAAAAATTTTTCAAAAGGATATCGATTATATGAATAATGATAAATCATTAAAAGAAATAAAAGAAAAAAAAATAGAAGAAAAAAAAAATGATGATAAATTAAGTAATTTTAAATCTAATGATGATATAAAAGATAAAACTTATATTAAATCAGAAAATAAAAATACAATTGAATATTTTAAAGAAAAAAATGATGAATATAAATTAGAAATTTCTGAAATAAAAAATAAATTAAAAAAATGTAAAGATAATATGTGGGATTTAAAATTACGTTCTCAATCAGAAATAGAAAATATTAGACGTAGATCTATATTAGATATTGAAAAAGCTTATAAATTTTCATTAAAAAAAATTCTACATGAATTATTACCAGTAATTGATAATTTAGAAAGAGCCATAAAAATAAAAACAGAAAAAAAAGATAATATTGAATTATCTATAATTGAAGGAATAAAATTAACTTTAAAATCTTTATTAGCATTAATAAAAAAATTTGGTGTTAATATTATTGACGAAATTAATATTCCTTTTGATCCATCTAAACATCAGGCAATGTCTATTATAGAATCTAATAAAATAAAAGATAATTATATTATAGAAATTTTACAAAAAGGATATACTCTTAATAAGATATTATTAAGACCAGCTATGGTTATTGTAGTAAAAAATAAAGAAAATAATAAAAATATTTAATATATATTAATAATATGTTTATAAATTATTATTTTATGAACATATTATGTTTTAATATAAATATATTTTATATTAAAGTTTTTAAAAAAGTTAATATTTTTATTCAAATTAAAAATTAATTTTTTTAAAATTTTTATAAACTATAGAGAATTTTTTATGACTAAAATATGTAGAATAACAGGAAAAAAAACTATAAAAGGTAATAATCGTTCACATGCAATGAATGCAACTAGGAGAAAATTTTTACCAAATATACATTATCATAAATTTTGGTTAGAAAAAAAAAAAAGATTTATAACTTTAAGAATATCTACTAAAGGTATGAGATTAATAAACAAAAAAGGAATAGATAATATTAATTTACATAATTATAAATAATTGAATGAGAATATATTTTTATGGCAAAAAAAAAACGTATTATAATTAAATTAATTTCATCAGCAAAAACTGGTCATTTTTATACAATTACAAAAAATAAAAAAAATAATACAAAAAAATTAGAAATTAAAAAATTTGATCCTTTTATAAGAAAACATATTTTATATAAAGAATATAAAATTAAATAGAATTCTTAATTCTTAATTCTTAATTCTAATTTTATATTAATCAATAATGTTTTTAATAATATTTATCATTATTGATTAATAAAAAATATAAATAAAATAAATATAATAATTTTATCCAAATATTTTAGAATGTTTGAATCTTTTTTTAAAATTTTCTACACGACCTTTAGTATCTGTTATTTTTTGTTTTCCTGTATAAAAAGGATGACATATATTACAAATATCTAAACTTAATTCTTTATTATTATCTAAAGTTGATTTAGTATTAATAATATTTCCACAAGAACATTTAATAGTAATATTGTTAAATTTAGGATGAGTATTTTTTTTCATAATATACCAATAGTAAAGAAAATATTTAAAAATAATTTATTTATATATTTTATAAATATATTTTATTTTTACAAGAAAATATTTATAATTAATATAAGAATTTTAAAATTATGAAAATAATTAAGGTAGTTTTTAATAATTATATTATATATCAAAAATATGATTATTTGTTACCTACTAATATAATAGTAGATATTGGTTATAGAGTTTTAGTACCAATAAGAAATAAAAAACATGTAGGTATAGTAATAGAAATAAAAAATTTTTCTAAAATTTTACCAAATAAATTAAAATATTTATATAAAGTTTTGGATAAAAAATCACTTTTTAATTCTTTTATTTGGAATTTTGCAAAAAAAATTGCTGAATATTATCAATATCCTGTTGGAGTTATTTTATTTAAAATACTACCTATGTTTTATAGAAAAAATAATAAATCTTCTATAAATTGGGAAAATTTTTATTTAAAAAATATTAAAAATTTATATAAAATTAAATTGAAAAAAGTTTATAAATTTAAAATTAAATCTAATTTTTTTAAAAAAAATAAAATATTTTTTAATAATAAAAACAATAAATTTAAAATTTATTTATTATTTATAAAAAATATGTATAAAATTGTATTTCTTAAAGTAAATTTTTTTAAAACTTGGGTTTTACAGGATAATGCTATTTTATTTAAAAAAATTAATATTTATGTTAATTTAATTAAAGTTATGTTAATTAACAAAAAACAAATATTAATTTTAGTTCCACAAAAATATAATATTTTTTATTTATACCAATTTTTTATTAAATTAAATGTTTCTATTTGTTTATTATATTCTAATATTTCTGAAAAAAAACAATTAGTAATGTTAAAAGATATAAAAGAAGGTAAAATATCAATAGTAATTGGTACAAAATCTTCTATTTTTACACAATTTTTAAAATTGGGATTAATTATTGTAGACAAAGAAAATGATTTTATATATAAACAAAATAATAAATATAAGTATAATACAAGAGATATTGCTATTTTACGAGCAAAAATAGAAAATATTCCTATAATATTAAGCTCTAAAATTTTAAGTTTAGAAACTATAAATAATATTAATCTCGGTAAATATAAATTTTTATTTCATAAAAATAAAGAAATATCATATAAAAAATATTTTGATTATATAATTATAGATATTAATAAACAAGTACTAAAATATAAATTATTTTCTCATATTTTAATTAAAATGATGAAAATATATCTTCAAAATAAGAAACAAATAATTATATATTATAAATATATAGGGTATTCAAATCTTATATTATGTAATTTTTGTAGAAAAATATTAAAATGTATAGATTGTAATAAAAATTATATTTTTTATAAAAAATCATGGAAATTATATTGTAAATTTTGTAAAAAAATTATTAATATGATTACATATTGTCCTTTTTGTAAAAAAAATTTCTTTATACCAATAGGTATTGGTATAGAACAATTAAAAGAATTATTAAAGATAATATTTCCAAATATATTAATTTTTTTTATAAATAATAAAAATTTTTTAAAAAAAGTTTCTTTAATATATGATAATAAAATTAAACCTTTAATAATAATTTCTTCGCAAATTTTATATAAAGAGTACTATTTTTTTTTAAAAAATGCTTTAATAATTTTTTTAAATATAGATAATATTTTTTTTTCAAGAAATTTTCGTACAATAGAATATTTTTCTCAATATATTTTTAGTATATTAAATAATCATTTAAATAAAAAAAAAAAAAAAATAATTATACAAACAAATTATCCACAAAATAATTTTTTAAAAAAAATTTTTAAAACTAATTACACATACAATAATATTGCTAATTATATATTACAAGAAAGAAAAATGATGTTATTACCTCCTTTTACTAATCATGTTATTTTAATAATTGAATCTTATAATAAAAAAATTTTAATTAATTTTTTAATTAAATTAAAAAAAATATTAAAATTAAAATATATGAATGAAAAAAATTTTCTTATTATAGGTCCTACATCATTAATACAAAATCAACGAAAAGGATTATTTAGAAAAAAAATTATCTTACAACATCTATTGAAAATTAGATTACAGTTTATTACAATCAATATTCATTCTATAGCAAAAAAAATTATAAATTTTAATAAGATTAAATTATTAATAAATGTTGATCCCATAGAATGGTAAATTATTAAAATAAAAAATTAAACATTATTTATTAAAATTTGGTATATATATGTATAATTCTAATAATAAATTTGATGTTATTATTGTAGGTGGTGGACATGCTGGAATAGAAGCTGCTGTAGCTAGTGCAAAAATGAAAAAAAAAACTCTTTTAATTACAAGTAATATTGATACAATAGGACAAATGTCTTGTAATCCAGCAATAGGAGGTATTGGTAAAAGTCATTTAGTTAAAGAAATAGATGCTTTAAATGGTATTATGGCAATTGCAACTGATTATTCTGGTATTAATTTTAAAATACTTAATAAAAGTAAAGGACCAGCAGTAAGATCTACAAGAGCACAAACAGACAGAGAATTATATAAAAAAACAATAAAATATATTTTAAGTAAACAAAAAAATTTATTATTTTTTCAACAAGAAGTAAAGAAAATTATAATTAAAAATTATCAAGTAACAGGTATAATTACTAAAAATAATGATATTATAAATGCAAAAGTTATAATTTTAACTACTGGAACGTTTTTAAATGGAAAAATTTATATTGGTTTAAATAATCAATATCATGGTGGTAGAATTAATGATTCTTCTTCAAAAGAACTAGCTAATTTTTTAAATGAAGAATTACCTTTAACAAAAGGTCGGTTAAAAACAGGTACTCCTCCTAGAATTGATAAAAGAAGTATTAATTTTTCTAAATTAGAAGTTCAATATAGTGATATTCCTCTACCATGTTTTTCTTTTATTGGTAATAGTAAACAACATCCTAAACAATTACCTTGTTATATAACTTATACTAATAAAAATACACATCAAATAATAATAGATAATATTACTAAAAGTCCTATGTATAGTGGTTTAATTACAAGTAAAGGACCTCGATATTGTCCTTCTTTAGAAGATAAAATTATTAGATTTCCTAATAGAGAAAAACATCAAATTTTTCTAGAACCAGAAGGTATATTTAATTCAGAAATTTATCCTAATGGAATTTCAACTAGTTTTCCTTATAATATACAACTTTCAATTATAAAATCTATTAAAGGTTTAGAAAATGCATGTATTACTAGATTAGGATATGCTGTAGAATATGATTTTTATGATCCTAGAGGATTAAAACCAACTATGGAAAGTAAATTTATAAAAAGATTATTTTTTGCAGGACAAATTAATGGAACAACTGGATATGAAGAAGCAGCAGTACAGGGATTAATTGCAGGATTAAATGCTGCTCTTTTAATTGATAATAAAAAACAGTGGTTTCCTTTAAGAAATCAAGCATACATGGGAGTTTTAATTGATGATTTATGTACTTTAGGAACAAAAGAGCCATACCGTATGTTTACTTCACGTGCAGAACATAGGTTACTTTTAAGAGAAAATAATGCAGATATAAGACTTACTAAAATAGGATATAAACTAGGATTAGTAAATGATATTCGTTGGCAAAAATTTAATGAAAAATTAAATAATATTGAAAAATTATATCAAAAAATAAAAAATTTTAATATTAATTATGATAATAAAATAAAAATTAAAAAATTAAATTCTTTATTAAAAAGTCCTATAAAAGAAAAATTAAATGGTATATCATTATTAAAACGTTCTGAAATAAATCATAAAAACTTAATAGAATTAAAAATATTTGATTTTAATATAAAAAATATAGAAGTTATTGAGTATATTGAGACTGAATTAAAATATAAAGGTTATATAAAAAGACAATTAGAATTAATAAAAAAACAAAAAAAAAATGAAAATATATTAATTCCAATAGATATTAAATTTAATGATATAAGAAGTTTATCTAATGAAGCAAAAGATAAATTTTATTTTTATAAACCTTATACTCTTGGACAAGCATCTAGAATACCTGGTATAACACCAGCAGATGTTTCAATACTTTTAATTTATTTATTAAAAAAAAAAAGGGAAATAGCATAAATAATGAATATTTACTACTAATATATTTTTTATTTTTATCTAAAATAAAATCTAATCTATAGATTAGATATTTTATAAATAAATATTTATTTAACACTTATATTAAAATATAAATAATATTTAAAATAATTTTATAGAATTTATTTTAAAAAAAATTTTAATATAAAAGTAACATTTTTTAATTATGAATAATTAATTTATTTGATATTTTTTTATAATAATAATTTTTTTCAACTTCTATTCTATTATATTTGACAGTTATCATTTAATACATATTATTAAAAAACTTTATTTTAAATTAGTAGGTACTATTTATGAAACATAATTTTTTTGTCATAAAAAGAAGTGGAAATAAAGAATTAATTAATTTAGATAAAATAGATTTAATATTATTTCGTGCTGCACAAAATTTAAAAAATATCTCATTATCAAAAATAAAAAAACAATTATATATACAATTATATAATAAGATTAGTACAGTAAATATCCATAATATTATAATTAAAATTACAGCAGATTTTATTTCTGAAAAATATCCTGATTATCAATATATGGCAGCTAGATTAGTTATTTTTAATTTAAGAAAAAAAGCATATAAAAAATTCATACCACCTAAATTATATAATCATGTTAAAAATATGGTAAATTTACAAAAATATGATAAATTTCTTTTAGAAAAATATTCTAAAAAAGATTTTAATTTAATGGATGATTTTATTAATCATGATCGTGATATGAATTTTTCATATGCAGCTGTCAAACAATTAGAAGGTAAATATTTAGTTAAAGATAGAATAACAGGAAAAATTTATGAAAGTGCCCAATTTTTATATATTTTAATTTCAGCTTGTTTATTTGCTAAATACCCATCTAATAAAAGAATGTATTATATAAAATCTTTTTATGATGCTATTTCTACTTTTAAAATTTCTTTACCAACACCAATTATGTCAGGAGTACGTACTACAACTAAACAATTTAGTTCATGTATTTTAATTGAATGTGGAGATAATATTAATTCAATCAATGCTACTACTAGTAGTATTATAAAATATGTTTCTCAAAAAGCGGGTATAGGAATTAATGCAGGAAGAATTCGTGCTGTAGGTAGTCCTATTAGAAATGGAGAAGCATTTCATACCGGATGTATTCCTTTTTATAAACATTTTCAAACAGCTATTAAATCATGTTCTCAAGGAGGTGTAAGAGGTGGTGCTGGTACATTATTTTATCCTTTATGGCATTTTGAAATTACAAATTTATTAGTTTTAAAAAATAATAGAGGAATTGAATCTAATAGAGTTAGACATATTGATTATGCTGTACAAATTAATAAATTATTATATCAACGTTTAATTAATAATAAAAAAATAACTTTATTTAGTCCATCAGATGTTCCTAATTTATATGAATATTTTTTTTCAAATCAAAAAAAATTTAAATATCTTTATGAAAAATATGAAAAAGATATTAATATTAGAAAAAAAAAAATTGATGCTGTTAATTTATTTTCATTAATGATGCAAGAACGTACTTCAACAGGAAGAATTTATATACAAAATGTTGATCACTGTAATACTCATTCTGCATTTAATCCTAAAAAAGCACCTATAAGACAATCAAATTTGTGTTTAGAAATTACTTTACCTACTAAAACCTTAAATAAGATAGATGATCCTAATGGAGAAATTGGATTATGTACTTTAGCTGCATTTAATTTAGGTAAAATTAAAAATTTAAATGAAATAAAAAATTTATCAGATTTAATAGTAAGAGCATTAAATTGTTTATTAGATTATCAAAAATATTTAATTCCTGCAGCTAAAAAATCAGCTTTAGAACGTAGATCTTTAGGCATTGGAGTAATTAATTTTGCTTATTATTTAGCAAAAAATAATGTTCGTTATTCTGATAATAGTGCTAATAATTTAATTCATAGAACATTTGAATTTATACAATATTATTTATTAAAATCATCTAATGATTTAGCTAAAGAAGAGGGATGTTGTCCCTTATTTAAGGAAACTAATTATTCAAAAGGAATATTACCTATTGATACATATAAAAAATATATTGATAATATTCATACAGAATCATTACATTGTAATTGGGATAATTTAAGAATAAAAATTAAAAAATATGGATTACGTAATTCTACTTTATCTGCATTAATGCCATCAGAAACTTCTTCTCAAATTTCTAATGCAACTAATGGAATTGAACCACCTAGAGGTTTTATTAGTATAAAATTATCTAAAAATGGTATTTTAAAACAAGTTGTACCTGAATTTTTAAAATTAAAAAAAAAATATGAATTACTATGGAATATACCTAATAATGATGGATATTTAAAATTAATTGGTATAATGCAAAAATTTATTGATCAATCTATTTCTACAAATATTAATTATGATCCTTCTCGTTTTTATAATAATAAAATACCTATGGAACAATTATTAAAAGATTTGTTAATAGCTTACAAATTAGGTATTAAAACATTATATTATCAAAATACAAGAGATGGAGCAAAAGATACTCAAAATGAAAATATTTTAGAAAAAAATAATATTTGTACAAATGGAGCATGTATACTTTAATTTTAAAATTTTTAATGATAATTTGGATAATACAATGAGTTATACTACTTTTTCTAGTAAAAAAAATAATCAATTAAAAGAACCTATGTTTTTTGGCCAATCTGTTAATATTTCTCGTTATGATCAACAAAAATATATTTTTTTTGAAAATTTAATTGAAAAACAATTAAGTTTTTTTTGGAGACCTGAAGAAATAGATATATCATATGATCGTATTCATTATCAAAATTTACCAGAACATGAAAAACATATATTTATTAGTAATTTAAAATATCAAACTCTATTAGATTCAATTCAAGGAAGAAGTCCTAATATAGCATTACTTCCTCTAATTTCCATACCAGAATTAGAAACCTGGGTAGAAACATGGTCATTTTTTGAAACAATACATTCTAGATCTTATACTCATATAATTAGAAATATTGTAAATGATCCATCAATAATTTTTGATGATATTGTTATAAACAATAATATTGTTCTTAGAACACAAGATATTATTAAATATTATGATGAACTTATTGAATTAACAAATTATTGGCATTTATTTGGTGAAGGAGTTTTTAAGTTTAATAAAAAAAAAATTGTAATTAATTTATATAATTTAAAAAAAAAATTATATTTATGTTTAATGAATATTAATATTTTAGAAGCAATTAGATTTTATGTAAGTTTTGCATGTTCTTTTGCATTTGCTGAAAGAGAGTTAATGGAAGGTAATGCAAAAATTATTAGACTTATAGCTCGTGATGAATATTTACATATGATTGGAACTCAATATATATTAAATATTATGCAAAAAGGAATAGAAGATAAAGAAATGGCAAAAATTGCTGTTGAATGTAAAAAAATATGTTATCAATTGTTTCTTGATGCTTCTATACAAGAAAAACAGTGGGCTGAATATTTATTTTCTAACGGAGTGATGATAGGATTAAATAAAAATATTTTATGTAAATATATTGAATATATTACTAATATCAGAATGAAGAAAGTTGGATTAAAAAGTCCATTTTCAATAACTAAAAATCCTATTCCATGGATTAATTCTTGGCTAATATCAGATAATGTTCAGATGGCTCCTCAAGAAGTAGAAGTAAGTTCTTATTTAGTAGGTCAAATTGATTCCACAGTAAATATTAAAAAATTTAAAAATTTTAAATTATAATTTTATTTATTTAAATACGACTGTTATAAATTAATTTATATAACAGTCAGTTATGTAATATTTAATATTATATATTAATTATCTATTTAATAAAAAAATATATAATATAAATAGATATAATTAATAAAATAAAACAAGAAAATTTTTCTTTATTATTTAATAATAAAATTTTTTTATTCGTTAATTTAGTTAATATTAAAAATATTAAACCAAAAGTATATAAAATTAATGAAAATAATAAATTTAACCATCCTGCTGCATATAATAACCAAATAGTATAAATACAAGAACCTAAACTAATCAATAAGTTATATTTGTTAAATTTTTTAAAAGATATTTTAAATAAATATGCTCCAACTAAAAAATATGGTATTAATATCATTTCTGATGCAATAGTTAATAAATTATTATAATTTAATTTAGTTAACCAAATTATTATTAAAAATAATTGTATACTAATATTAGTAAACCATAAAGCATATGATGGAGATCTATTTTCATTTTGTTTAGATAATATTATAGGAAATATTTTATTTTTTGCTGCTATACATGGCACTTCAGCAGCCATAATTGTCCAACTAAAATATGCTCCACATACTGATATAATTAAGCCTAATAAAGTAAATAAATTACCCCATTTCCCAATTAATATTGTCATAATTCCAGCCATTGATGGATTTGTCATACTGGCTAGATCTAATCTATTCATAATACCAAAAGGTAATAAAGTTACTAATAAATATATAGATAATGCAATTATTATTGCTAAAAATGTTGCTTTTTCTATATCTTTCTTATTTTTAGCTTTAGAAGATAAAAGTACGGCACCTTCTACACCAATAAATACCCATAAAGTAATTAACATAGTATTTTTAATTTGTTCCCATAAAGGAACATTTAAATTAATTCCTATTAGATCTATGTTAAATTTTTTTATATTAAAAGCAATTATTGATAAAAATATAAAAATAATTAAAGGAATTAATTTACACAATGTTGTTATTATATTAATAATTGATGCAGTTTGTGTTTCTTTTAATAATAAAAAATGAATTAACCATAATAGAATGGAAGCTCCTAATATAGATTGCCACGTGTTACCATTTCCAAAAAAAATATAACTTGGAGTATCAATAAAAAAACTAATCGCAGAAAACATAATAACTAAATAAGTAACATTAGCAATTACGGCACATAACCAATATCCCCATGCTGAATAAAAACCAATTAATTCTCCAAATCCATCTTTAGCATATGCGAACAAACTTCCTTCAAAATTTGGCTTTAATTGATTTAATAATAACATAGTTTTTGCTAAAAAAATAATTCCAAGTCCAGTAATAATCCATCCTATAATTAAAGCAATAGGACTTGCAATTACTGCCATATTCTGAGGTAAGCTAAATACTCCTGCACCTAACATAGAACTAAGTACTAATGATGTAAGTGCTATAAGATTTAATTTTTTATTCAAAATAATTCCTTTAAATTATATAAATTATAAATTTTTTAATCATTTATTTAAATATTAAATTATAAAATGAAAATTTTTTAAATTTACAAAAATATTTTTACAAAAAAATTTATAATAAATAAAAATAATTTTATTAAAATATATTTTTTATACTGGATTATATATGTCAATAAAGTTAGTTTTTAAATTAAATTTATTTTTTAACCATTTACCTAACATAATTACACCTCCTTTTTCAGTTGCATGATGTCCTGCACTAATAAAATGTATATCATATTCTCTTGCAATATGAATATTCATCTCTGATACTTCTCCTGTAATAAAAACATCTATATTAAAATCTACTACTTCTTCAAAAAATTTTTGTCCTGCTCCACTACACCAAGCTACTTTATGAATTTTTTTAAATTTATTTTTACCAAAATATAATGGAGTACGATGTAATTTATTTGTAATTTTTATAATAAAATCTTTTATATAAATTTTTTTTTTTAAATATCCGTAAAAAATAAAATTATTTATTTTACCATGTATATTTATATCTAATAAATTTGCTAAATAAATATTATTTCCTATTTTAGTATTTAAATCTAAAGGTAAATGCCAACTATATAAATTAATATGATTAATTAAAATTGTGTATATTCTTTTTTTTTTATGACCCCTAATAATAGGAGATTCATTTTTCCAAAAATATCCATGATGTACTATAATAGCATCTGCTTTTAATTTAACAGCAAAATTTAATAATTTTTGACAAGCAGTTACTCCCAGTATAATATTTTTTATATATTTTTTACCTTCTATTTGTAACCCATTAGGTATATAATCTTTTATATTTAGTTTTGTATCTAATTTATTATTAATAATAATTTCTAATTGTTTATTATTTATCATATATGTTTTTTATAATTTATATATATTTAATTTTTATTTTAAAATTTTATATTTTTTTATTTTAAAAAAAAATATTTTTATTATAATAATTATAAATTTAAAATATTAAATTAAATCTATGTTTGTTATTAAAATTAAAATTTCTACATTTAATTTATAATTTATATTATATATGAGGAATTTAAATGTTTACTAACTTAAGTAATAAATTATCTAAAACATTATTAAAAATTAGAAACTATGGACGATTAACAGAAGAAAATATAAAAAAAACTTTAGATGAAATTTATATAAATTTATTAGAAGCTGATGTAGCTTTAGAAGTTGTTAAAGATTTTATTAATAAAATTAAAAAAAAAGCAATTGGAACAAAAATTAATAATAGTTTTACTCCAGGACAAGAATTTATAACATTAGTGAAAGAAAATTTGATTCAAATAATGGATTCTTCAAATAAAAGTATTAATATAGCTACACAACCTCCAGCAGTAATATTATTTACTGGATTACAAGGAGTAGGTAAAACAACAAGTGTTGTAAAATTAGCTTATTTTTTAAAAAAAAAATATAAGAAAAAAATTATTGTTGTATCTACGGATATATATAGACCAGCAGCTATACAACAATTAAATATTTTATCAAAAAATGTAAAAATAGATTATTTTGATGTTAATCAAAAAAATTCTCCAATAGAGATATCTAAAAAAGTATTACATTATGCTAAAATCAATTTTTATGATATACTTATAGTTGATACCGCAGGAAGATTACATATTGATAATATAATGATGCAAGAAATAAAAGATATCCATAAAACACTTAATCCTATAGAAACAATATTTGTTATTGATGCAATGACAGGACAAGATTCAATTAATAGTGCTAAAAAATTTAATAAAATATTACCTATAACAGGAATTTTTTTAACTAAAACTGATAGTGATACTAGAGGTGGTGCAATCTTATCAGTTAAATATATAATAAAAAAACCAATAAAATTTATTGGTACTGGAGAAAAAATTAATAATATGGATGTATTTTCTCCTGAAAAAATTACATCTAAAATATTAGGCATGTCTTCTGAATTATCTATTATTAAAAATATACAAAAAACAATTAATTTTAAAAAAAATAAAAATTTAATTAAGAAATTACAAAATAAAAATAATCTAGATCTACAAGATTTTATAGATCAATTAGAACAAATAAAAAAAATAGGTAGTAAAAATATAAACATCTTATTAAAAAAAATGAAACTAAATAATATACAATATTTGTCACATCCTATAATAAATATTATTAATATAGATGATCAAACTATTAATGATATAAAAACTATAATGAAATCAATGACTAAGTTAGAAAGAAAAGATATTAATATAATTAATTTTTCTAGAAAAAAAAGAATATCTTCTGGTTCTGGTATACCTATTACAAAAATAAATATTATCATAAAATATTATAATCAAATAAAATTAATTACAAAAAAAATGAAAAAAAATAATAATATATATAAAATAATAAATAAAATTAAAAAATTTATAGGGAAAAAATTCTTTTAAAATTTAAAATATGAGGAAAATAATTATGGTTATAATTAGATTAACTAGAAAAGGAATAAAAAAAAAACCTTTTTATCAAATAATTGTCACAGATAATAGAAATGCTAGAGATGGACGTTTTATAGAAAAATTAGGTTATTTTAATCCATTTAATTTTAATGATAATAAAAAAAAAATAATTTTTAATAAAGAAAGAATTGATTTTTGGTTATCTAAAGGAGCTACTCTCTCTAAAAGAGTATATAATCTATTAAAATAATTTTTATTATTAAATAATAAATATGTTGAAAAAAAAAATAATTTTAGGACAATTTGGTAAAATTTATGGTATAAAAGGTTGGATTAAATTATTTTCTTATACTGAAAAAAAAATAAATATATTTTTTTATAAAAATTTATTTGTTTTAAATAATGAGAAAAATATTTTTTTTATAAAATTTAATAAATATATATGTCGAAAAAATTATTATATTGTTCAAATTAATCATTTATCTGATAATAAAGATGTAATTAATTTTATTAATCATAAAATTTATATATTTAAATATAATTTAATTAAATATAAGAATAAAAATGAATATTTTTGGAATGATATAATTGGATGTAAAGTTTTTAATATTAAAAAAATTTATTATGGTGTTATTATTAATATTATAGAAATAAAAATTCATGATGTTATTGTAATTAAATCTAATTATTTAAATATAAATAGAAAAAAAAATATATTAATTCCTTTTATTAAAAATAAAATAATAAAAAACATAGATTTAATTAATAATTTTATAGAAGTAGATTGGTATTTATAATTTTATGTATGGTATATAAAAATTATTATGTTAATTAATATTATTAGTTTATTTCCTGAGATGTTTCAATCAGTTTTTAATTATGGTTTAATTAATAAAAGTATTAAAAAAAAATTATTAAACATTAATTTTTTTAATCCTAGAGATTTTACTGATACCAAAAATAGTAAAGTAGATGCTTATATTTATGGAGGAGGAGATGGTGTAATATTAAGAGCAGAACCATTAATAAAATCTATTTGTCAAGCAAAATTAAAAATGAAAAATAATACTAAATTAATTTATTTATCTCCTCAAGGAAAAAAAATTAGTATATCTCTTATTAAAAAATTATTATTATATAATAATATAATATTAATTTGTGGTAGATATAAAGGTATAGATGAACGTATTATTCAGAATTTTGTAGATGAAGAAATTTCTATAGGAGACTATATTGTTAGTGGTGGAGAATTACCTGCTATGATTTTAATAGATATATTAGTAAGACAAATTCCTGGAGTATTAAATCATATATCTTCATGTTATACTGATTCATTTTTTAATAATGGTTTATTAGAGGCACCTAATTATACTCGTCCTAGAGTATTAAAAAATTTATTAATACAAAAAAAAGTTCCTTCTATATTATTAGAAGGAAATCATCAAAAAATCCAAGAATGGAGATTAAAACAATCATTAGGTATTACTTGGATAAAAAGGCCAGATTTATTAAAAAAAAAAAAATTAACTAAGAAAGAAAAAATTTTATTTAATGAATTTAAAAATTCTTATTTAAAGAAAAATAATTTTTTGGGAGAAAAAGATGAATAATATTATTAATTATATAGAACAAGAACAAATGAAAAATTATAAAAAATTTCCTTTATTTCGATCTGGAGATACAATAAAAGTAAAAATATGGGTTGTTGAAGGTTCAAAAAAAAGACTTCAAAATTTTGAAGGAGTTGTTATTTCAATAACTAAAAAAAATAGTTTTAATTGTTCTTTTACTGTTAGAAAATTATCTAATGGTATCGGAGTTGAACGTGTTTTTCCTTTATATTCTAAAATAATTGATTCTATTCAAATAGAAAAAATAGGTTACGTAAAAAAATCTAAATTATATTATTTACGTCAATTAACAGGAAAATCAGCACGTATTAAAGAAAAAATTAATATTAAATAAATTTTTTTTTAGTTATTTTTATAATTTATAATTTTTTTTTTTATATTAGAATATCTTTTAATTTTTAACTTTATTGAATTATAAAAAATTAATTCACTACTGTAAATTGTTATATTTTTTTTTGCTCTTGTAATAGCAGTATATATAAGTTCTCTTGTTAATAAAGGATATAATTTATTTGGTAATACTAAAGAAACATTTTTAAATTCTGATCCTTGAGATTTATGTACTGTTATGGCATATGCTATTTCGTATGCTGGTAAATTTTTAATGTCAACTATTGTATATTTTTTATTTGTTAATAAAAATTTAATTTTTAATTTTTGATTACTTTTATCTAAATAAGTAACACCAATATCACCATTAAATAAATTTAAAAAACTGTCATTTTGTGTAATAATAATTGGTCTTCCGATATACCAATTATTATTTTTTATATTATTATTTATTATTTTTCTATTAAAGAGTTCTTCTTCTATAAGAAAATTAATTTCATTTGTACCAAATAATCCATTTTTTACAGCACAGATTATTTGATAATCATTAAACTTATTTATAATTTTAGTGCTTTCATAAGTATTTTTATTTAAATAAATAAAATACTTTTCATATTCATTAATAAAATTATGTATCATTAATTTATATTCTTTAATATTAAGAATATTAATATAGTGTATATTATTAAATTTTTTTGATAAAAATAATTCTTTAATTCTTATAATATTTCCTTTTTTTATTGCAATTGCTAATTTATTAATTCCTGAATTAGTTTTATATCTATAATTATGTTTTAATACGGTAATAAAATTACGAAAAAAGAAAGCTTTTTTTTTAATATTTTTTTCTATTTGATTATTAATAATTATTTTTAACCAAGAAAAATATTCTTGTGTGAAAAAAAATTTTTTAAAATAACACAAATCTTTAAAAATATTTCCGTATTCTATAGAAGGTAATTGATGGTCATCTCCTAATAAAACTAAATGACTTTTTTTAGATAATGTTTTTAAAATAATATACATTAAATTAGAATCTATCATAGATGATTCATCTATTATTAATAAATTTATATCTAAAATATTAGTATTATTAAATGTATTTTTTCTAGTATATATACCTAATTTTAATAAACTATGTATAGTAGTTGCTTTGTCTGGAATATTTTTTTTTTCTTTCTCATTTATTTTTTCTTTAGGAATATTTTGAAAAAATTCATTTATAGATTCTGTTAATCTAACAGCTGCTTTTCCAGTAGCTGCAGCAACTTTTATTTTTAAAGTTTTTGAAAAAATTTTAATAAATGTAAATATTATTTTTGATATTATACTTGTTTTTCCTGTTCCAGGAGAACCAGTTATAATACTAATTCTGTGTGTTAATGAAGAAATAACAGATATTTTTTGTAATATTTCATTTTTTTTAAATAAAAAATTTAATATATTTTGAATTTTATTTTCTTTTATAAGAATATAATTATTTTTAGTAAAATTTTTAATTATAAAATTTTCTTCATCCCAATTTTTATATAAATATAAACAATTATTTTCCAATATAATGGGAGTAATTTTTTCCCCATTACTTACAATATCTTTATAAGATAATAATATTTTTTCCCAATTTGTAATTTTATTTATTTCTTGTATCTTTTTTAATAAAGAAAAATATTTTTTATTTTTAAAAACTATTTTTAAATATAATTTTGATATTGGTAAACAAACATTTCCTTTACCAATACTATTACTAAGTAAAGTAATAGCAAACATTAAAAGTTTTTGTTTTTTAGAAACAAATATAAGAGCAAAATATAAATCAATTAAACGAATAATTTTTATTTTACATAATTTTTTTAAAAAATTATACATTTTTTTTTATCATCAAATATTATTAAAATAAAATTAACAAAATAATTTATCTAATTTACTAATTATTTTATAAGATGGTTTAATTTCCCAAATACCATTTTTTTTTTTTTTATGAATTCCTCTAATATATAAAAATATAATTCCTCCAAAATTTTTTTCATAATTATAATTATTAATACGATAATTTAAATATTTATGTAAAGCTAAAGTATAAATATGATATTGTATATCATAACGATTTAAACATATATCTTTTTCAAGATATTTTTTTTGATAGTATTTACTATTATATCCTAACCAATTAGTTTTATAATCTATAATATAATATTTTGTATTCCATAATAAAATTAAATCTATTATTCCTGTTAAAAATCCTTTAATTTTTTGAAAATTTAACTTAGGAAGTTTATTAGAAATAGAATCATATTTATTTATAATATTATTAAATTCTTCAAAAAAAAGGAAATTTTTTATTGATAAGAAAAATTCAAATTCTGTTATTTTATTTTCATTATTTATTTTATTTAAAATGATTTTATTTTTACCTAATGGTGTTTTTAAAATATTATTTAACCAATTAGTTAATATAATATTCCAGGAAAAATTAATATTTTTTTTAATTAATTCTTTTTTAATAAAATTTCTTGTAATAGATTTTGTAAAATCTAATTTTTCAAAAATATTATGAATCATAATTCCTATATTTTTCCCAATAGGAAAAGTATATTGTGTTTTTTTTATATTTGTTTGATTAAAATTTAAAAATTTATATTTATAACTATTATTATTGAAATAATTAAAATTACAACTTTGTTGTTTTTTTATTTTTGAATAACTTAATAATATTTTATTTATATAATCATAATTTTCATTTTTAAATTTAAATAAAGATTTTTTTTTTTTATTTGTTTTATATATATTTTTTAATTTTAAAATTTTTTTTTGTTTTATATTTTTAATACAAATATCTTTATTTTTTAAACTATGTAAAATTTTTTTAAAATCTATATTAGATATATTATTTTTTTTTTTAATTAAAAAATTTAAAGAAGTAGTATATAACGAATATAGATTTTGTTGTTTTAAATTATTAAATTTTATATTAGCAATACCAATACTACAATGAAATATAGATCTTGTTAAAGCTACATATAATAATCTTAAATTTTCAGAAAGTGATTCTTTTAAAAATGATTTTATACTTTTATGATTTTTTTCAAAATCTATAGTTATTTTAAAATTTTGTTCATCATAAAAAATTATACCATTATCATTTATTAAGTCTAAAGTATTTGAAGCAATAAATGGTAACCAAACAATAGGAAATTGTAAACCTTTTGATTGATGTATTGTCATAATTTTTATTTTATTCACATTATCATATAATTTATTTTGTTTATTTAATAAAATTTTATTAGGATATGTAATTTGTTGTAATAACCATTTTATTATTGCTTTATTATTTTTTTTATTAAAACATGAAATTTGTATTAGTTCACCTAAATATAAAATATTAGTTATTTTTTTTTTTTGAATAGAATTTAAAATATTTTTTTTAAAAAAAGTATCTTTTATAAATATTGTTTCTAACATATTTAAAATACCTTTTTTTTCCCAAATAAATTTATATTTATTAAATTTATAAATTATTTTTTCAATAAAAGATTTTTTTTTATTGCTATCAAAATAGCATAAATTTATGTTAAATAATTTTCTTGCTAGAAAATTTCTAATATTTTTTTTTTTATTAGGTTCTAAAATAGATGTTAATAGTATTAATAGTTCTTTAGCTTCTTGTGTTTTAAAAATATTATCAAATTTTGATAAATAAATATAAGGTAAGTTAAATTTTATAAATTCTTTTTTTAAAATATTATATTCATAACGATTACGAACTAAAACAGTTATATCTGAAATGTTGATGTTTTTATTTGTTCCATTTTTATTTAAAAAAGCTTTATTTTTTTGTCCTAAAATTATTAATTTATATATTTTATATGCACATTGATATGACATTTTTTCTTTATATGAATTTATACTAATTTCTTCATTAATATACCAAAAAGTAATACCAGATTTTATTTTATTATTTATAATAAAATGATAATTTAATTTTTGTGTTGTATAAAATATGGGATGAAAAATTATATTTTTAAATAAAAAAGGATATGATCTATTTGAAAATAATTTATTTACACCTTCAACCATTGTACTAGATGAACGCCAATTATTTTTTAATGTGTAACATTTTTTAATTTCAGATAAAGCTTTTAAATAAGTAAAAATATTAGCACCTCTAAAAGAGTAAATAGCTTGTTTAGGATCTCCTATTAATAGGATAATATTTTTTGGTTGATTCATATATATTTTTTTAAAAATATTATATTGTTGTTGATCTGTATCTTGAAATTCGTCTACTAAAATAACAGGGAATAAATTTCTTATATCTTTAGATATTTGATTTCCTAATGTACCATTTAATTCTTTATTTAAGATAATTAATAAATCATTAAAACTTATTTTTTTTGTTTTTTTTTTTTTTTTTTTTACATATTCATTTATATATTTTATAGCATTTAAAATGATTAAAAATTTTAAATTAATAATTTTATTTAAAAATTTTTCTATTATTTTAAATAAAATATGTTTTGGTATTTTTTTTTTATTAATAGTTTTATCAATTAAAATTTTTTGGGAAAATCTTAATAATTGTTTAGGATAATAATTATCTATAGTTTTTACAGAACTCCATATATTAATAATATCTATCCAATTATTTAATAATTTTTTATTATAAATATGTTTATTAACATCAGAATTATAAATATTATTTATTATAATATTTTTATATTTAATCCAAAATTTTTTTATTATATTAATATACTTTATATTTTTATAAAATTGTTCAGATATATTAATTTTTTTAAACAAATTTTTTATTATCGGTGTTGGTTTTCTTGATATAAAAGGTAATAATGAATTAAATAAATCACTAGGAGATTTCCAATAAAGAAGAATAATTTTAGTTATTTTTTTGGGTAATTTATAAAAATATTTTCTCCAAAAAATTATGGAAGCTTTTTTTTGTAAAATTAATTCATCATTAATTATTTTATTATTAAAAAAAAAATTATGAAATTCATAATTTTTTAAATTTATAATTTTTTGACAAAAAGAATGTATTGTGTAAATAGATGCATTATGGATATTTAATTCAGCCTTTAATAATAAATTAATAGCTAATTTTTTATCTTTAATCTTTTTTATAAGTTTATTTATAATATCATATTTACTTTTACCTTTTATACATCCTATACGTAATATATAAATACTTTTTTTTATTCTTTGATATAAATCTTGTATTGCAATATCAGTAAAAGTTACTACCAAAATTTGTTCTACAGTTAAAGGAAGAACATTATTATTTTTTTGATATATTCCTAAAAGCATTCTTAAATATATTATAATAATAGTAAATGTTTTTCCAGTGCCAGCTGACGCTTCTATAAGATATTCTCCTTTTAAATTTTCTTTAAATGGATTAAATTCTATAAATTTTATTATGTTATTTTTCATTATTTTATAATATTAATTTTAGTTAGCATAATACATTAGATCAAACATCCATTTTTGGATAAGTTTTGGCATTTGTAACCACTCTTTTTGATTTAAATTAAAATTTAATCTATTAAAATATAGATCATTAGATTCTCCTTGAGAATAATTATTTTTATACCAATAATAAAAAAAATTTTTTTTTGCTTTATTTTGAATATAATAATTATTATTAATACATTTTTTTTCTTTATCATAACAGGTATTTATCCATTTCCATGAACTTTGCATAGGTAACATAATAGGAGAATTCATACCAGATAAATAACCTTTGACATATTTTTTTAATAAAATGTAAGCTTTTTCTTCAGATAAATATTGAAAAATATATTTTGTATTTTTTAAACCAAATATTAATAAACTAGAATTAGCAGAAATATTATTTATACACAAAATTAAATGTTTTATCCATAAACTGATAATAGTTTTAATATCTATTATTTTAGGTTCAAATTTTATTAATTTATTAGTATTATAATTAAAATATTTTATTTTTCCTTTTATATTAATATTTAAAATTTTAAAGTTAATTTTCTTAATTATTTCTTTATACGTATATTTTTTAAAATTATTATTAAATATTTTTTTCATTTTATTTACTTTTTCTTCCCACCATATTTCTCCATGATATCCATAAGGTAAAATATTATTATTTAAATAATAATTATATAAATTATTAATATTTTTATTTAAAATTAATGAATATAATATTTTTTTATTTATTATATATTCTTGTAAATAATTAATATTAAATGGTTCTGTATTTAATAATTTAATTTGATTTAAATCTTGTAAATATATTTTTAATCTTTGATTAAAAAAACCTTTTATAGGATGTTTCCAAAAATTAATTAAATTATTAATTTTTATTTTTGTTATTTTAATAGGTTTTAAAATATTAATATTTTTATTATGTTTATTATTTTTTTTTTCATTTGTTGATAAAAAATTAAATTTATTTTTATAAATATATTTAACAATATAATCATTAATATTAATATTTTTAATATAATAGTTATTAGAAATATATTCTAATAATTCATTTACTATACTAGAAGAAATATTTTTAATATTATTTATTTTTTTATTATTAAAATAACTAATATATAATTTTTTTTCTGTAGACATTAATAATTTTAAAAAAAAATTTTTATCTTCATCTATATAATTTTTTTCTTCTTTATAAGGATAATGTTTCATTAAATCAAAAATAATAGGATATGATTTCTTTGGAAAATATTCATTATTCATACCTATTATAAAAACATCTTTAAAAGATATATTTTGAAATATGTTAAAAGAACAAAAATTTATTTTATTTATATGAAAAAAAAATTTTTTATGTTTTTGTTTAATTTCATATTTAATTTTTTCTATTATTATATCAATAGATATTTTTTTTTTATATTTTGATTCTAAACCATTTTCAATAAAAAATATGATTTTTTTTATAATATAATATATATTATTATATAAATAATTACTATATGGAAAAAAATCAGAATATAATTTTAATATTATTTCTTTCCATTTTTTTAAAAAATATTTTTTATGAAGTTTGTTTTTCCATTTTTCTAATTTAAATAAAAAATTAGTAAATTTACCAAGTAATTCTTGAGATAAACTAATAGAACCATTATAGGGAATAATATTTTTCCATCTTTCAGAATTAAAAACATAACCTAAGAACATACGATGTAAACCTAATTTCCATGTATATTGATCTTTAGTAAAAATAATTTTATTAAAATTTTTAAAATTTAAACCATATTTTATTCCTAATTTTTTAATCCAATAATTTAAATATTCTAAATCTTCTTTATTTAAAAGAAATTTTTTAGATATATATTTATCTTCTAATAAAAAAAAAATTTCTTCAGGAGTAAATTTTTTATAAGGTAATTCTAGTAAAAATAAAATTTTTTTAAAAATATTTAAATTTTTTATTTTATCAGGATTAGAACTTATATTAATAGGTAAATTACAATTTTTAAATATTGAATCAATAAATGGAATATATAATTTTAAATTAGGAGATACAACTACTATATCATGTAAAAAATAATGTTTATTTTTTTTTAAATTATACATTATATTATCATATAATAATTTTACTTCTGTATAAAAATCTTCACAAATATATATTTGAATAGATTTATCTACATAATTTATTTCTTTTTTTTTTTGATTATTTTTGTAATTTATTTGATTCTCATGTGAATATAAAATATCATTTTTAATATTATTTAATAAATTTGTTGCATTATTTTTTATAAAAACTTCAATAATTCTAGCTGGAAAATTTATTAATTTATTAATATTATTTAAATGATAATTTCCCCAAGAATATAATAATTTATTATAAAAATAATTTTCATTTTTAATATTAATATTTTCATTATATTTATAATTTGATATATTTTCCCAATAATATTTAGATGGACTATATATAAAAATATGTATTTCTATGTATTTTTCTATTTCTTTTAATAATTTTAAATATATTAAAGGAATATTTTGTATATCAAATATAAATATTCTTTCTGGTAAAAAATTATATTTAAAATTATTATTTTTTTTATATTTTTTATAAAATTTATATAATTTACCATAATTCCATAATGTTTTATTTAATTTATTTTTATAATATATTAATAATTCTTTCCATAATTTTGCTTGCCATATTTGATGTTTATCTGTTAAAGATGAAATAATTTTATTATGTTCCCATAATAGTAACCATTCTGGCTGATATTTTTGATATTTATCATATAAATTTTCTATTTGTATAGACAAATTAAATAAATAATTTAAATCTTTTATTTTATAAAAAAAATTTTTTTTAAAATAAGTAAATTCTGAAGTATATATTAATTTAGGAATAATTAATGCTATTTTCCAAATAATATTTTCTTTACATAAAAAATCATCTTTATCTATATTAGGTATTATTTTTTTAAATAAATTCCAAATAAATGTGTCAAAAGAAAAAAAATTAATATTACCATATATTCCTAATATATTTGAAAAATTTATTTTCATTAATTTAGAAAAATTTATATTATTACATATAATTATTTCTGATTTTAATGGGTTAATAAGTGGTTGTTTTAAAATTTGTATTTTTACAAGATTTAATAAGATATCTATATTATTAGAATTATAAGTTGTTAACATATTTAAATTATATTTTATTATTTAATTTTTTATAAAAAATAATTAATCCAAAAATTATCATTAGTATAGAAAAAAACTGTTCTATAGTAAAATAATAATAAAAAAAATAAAATTGTATATTAGGTTCTCTAAAATTTTCTACAAAAAAACGTATTATACCATAAAATAATAAAAATAAACTAGATTTATATCCTACAAAAAAATTTTTTTTAAAAATTACATTTAAAATAAAAAATAAAAATATACCTTCTAAAAAGAATTCATAAATTTGTGTAGGATGCCTAGGCAAATTACCATATTGTATAAATAATTTTTTGTATTTTAGGTTTTTTTGTATATAAATTAAATCTTTTTCAATTGAATTTGGAAATATAAAAGCCCATGAAACATTGGTAACTTTACCCCATAATTCACTGTTAATAAAATTACCAATACGTCCCATACCAATTCCTAATGGCACTATAGGTACTATAGAATCTGTTAATAATAAAAAATTTTTTTTTTTTTTATAAGCATAAATTACTAAAACTATAATAGTTCCTATTAAACCACCAAAAAATGACATACCTCCTTCCCATAATTTAATTAAAATAATTGGATTTTTTATAAAATCAGAAATATGATAAAATATTATATAACCTATTTTTCCACCCAATAATAAACCTATAAAACAATAATATAATAAATTATTATTTTTTTTAATATTTTTTATTTTAAATATATTTATTATAAATAAAAAATTAATTAAATATAAAATACTGTACCAATAAATATTTATTTTATTTATCTTTAAAAAGATTGGATTTATATTAGGAAATAAAAAATATTTTGTATTCATTTTTTATTATAAATTTATTTTATTTATAATAATATTATACAATATATTATTTATAAATTAAATTTTAATATATATGAAAAAAATGTTTTCTTCAATTATTTATGAAGAAAAAATGTTATTATTAAGAGCACAATTAATAAAAGGATTTAATATAATTGATATTGCAAGATGGTTAAATTATAAAATACCTAAAAATATAAATAAAGATAAAGGAATTATGGGAAAATTAATTGAATTTTACTTAATAGGAAAACATCAAAATAATAAATTGAATCAAGATTTGCCATATTTAGGTATAGAAATTAAAACAATTACTATAAATAAAAAAAATAAAGTCATTAATGATAATTTTATTTGTTCTTTTTCTTTGATTAATGAAAATAATTTTTTATTTTATAAAAGTAAATTATATGATAAAATATCAAAAATTTTATGGATACCTATTATTAAAAATGTAAATACTCCTTTTTTTATGAATAAAATTGGAAAAGCATTTTTATGGAAACCTTCTAATAATGATAAAATAAAATTATGTAATGATTGGAATAATTTAACTAAATTATTAATTTTAGGACAAATAAATGATATTAATTCTTATAATGGTTATATTTTATTAGTTAAAAATAAATCTAACAAAAAAAAATTAACAAAAGCTATAGATAAAAATGGGAAAATTATATTTGTAACTCCTAAATCTTTTTATTTTAAAAAAAAATTTTTAAATTATATATTAAAAAATAAAGTTAATTTTAAAAATTAAAATAATTCTAAATTTATTAAATCTTTTATTTTTTGGCGACGTCTAATTATTCTAGGAATATTATTTTCAATTAAAATTTCTGGTATTAAAGGTCTACTATTATAATTAGAAGACATAGATGCTCCATATGCTCCAGTATCATGAAAAATTAGATAATCACCAACATTTACTATTGGTAACATAAAAAAAATAATTTCACCATCATCTGTTTGTGTAAATATATCTCCTGATTCACATAAAGGACCTGCAACAATAGTTTTTACTTTTGGATAAATAGACATATCTTTACCTTTAGATGATATAGCTGATATATAATGATAACTTCCATACATAACAGGACGAATTAAATCATTAAAACCTATATTAACTAAAACAAATCTTTTATTTTTTATTATTTTTATAGCACATACCTGGCAAATTAATATACCAGATTCAGCTACTAAAAATCTTCCTGGTTCAATTTCTAATTTTATATTTTTTTTAAAAAAATTTTTAATAATATTTCTTGTATTATCCCATAAATTAAAATAATGATTAGTGTCTACTTTTAGATCATTTATTTTATAAGGAATAGATAATCCTCCTCCTGCAGATATAATATCAATTTTTGGCATATATGTTTGTAAAACATTATATAACATTGAATTACATACTTTTTTTAAGTGTTGATAATCTACTCCTGATCCTATATGCATATGTATACCAATTAAATTTAAATTAAATTTTTTTATGATAGAAATAGCTTTTTTTAAATCTTTATACCATATACCATGTTTACTTTTTTCTCCTCCTGTATTTGTTTTTTTATTATGTCCATATCCAAAACCGGGATTAATTCTTAATAATATATTATGACCTTTTGATATATAACCTAATTGATATAACATATCAATAGAACCGATATTAACAGTAATGTTAGATATTTTAATATATCTTAATGTTTCTTTATCAAAAATATCAGATGTAAAAATAATATCATTTATTTTTTTAGGATTATATCCTGCTACTATTGCTCTTTCTATTTCTCCTAAAGAAATAGCATCTACTTTTACTCCTTCATATCTCATTAATTTTAAAATATTTATATTAGAACAAGCTTTTTGTGCAAACCTTATTGTATCAAACTGTTTTAATTGTGTAATTTTATCTTTTATATTTTCTGCACAATACAACCAAAATGGAGTATTATAATTTTTTATTAAAGATAAAATAGTTTGAATTGAAATATTATTTTTATTATACTTTTTATCAAATAATTTTACTATCATTTTTATTATTTATCCTAAGAATAAAATTTTTGTTAAAATATTATTTTAAATAAAAATAATATTTTAACAAAAATTTTAAATAAAAACATAAATTATACCTTTAATTAATTTAGTAGCCAAGATAATTTATCTATGTTATTTATAAAATAAAATATATATAAATATATAATATTTAAAATCATTATTTATATAGATAATCATTATTATTATAATAAATTATTTTTAATTTTTTATAAATTAAATAAATATTAATTTGTTATAATAAATATTATTAAATATATTAAATTTTAGGATATAATAATGTTAGAAAAAGAAATTATTATTAATAGTAAAAATGGTCTTCATACACGTCCTGCAGCAATTTTTGTAAAAGAAGCAAAAAATTTTATATCAGATATTACAATTACTTCTAATAAAAAAACAGTCAATGCTAAAAGTTTATTTAAAATACAAACTTTAGGATTAACTAAAGGTACTTCAATTATTTTAAAAATTTCAGGAAAAGATGAAGATAATGCAATGAAACATTTAATAAATGTAATTCAAAAATTATAAACTAGTTTTTTATTTTTATAAAATTATTATTTTTTATTCAATAAAATTAAATTATTAATTTTTTATAAAAACAATTTAATTTATTCTTAAAACTTAATAGAAAAATTATTATCTAATAATAGAGGTAAAGTATATGATTTCAGGAATTTCAGCTTCTCCTGGTATTTCTTTTGGTAAAGCTTTTTTATTAAAAATAGATAATATTATTATTAATTGTAATAAAATTAATAGTAATCAAATAGATTTAGAAATTAAAAAATTTTTGAATGGACAAAAAGAATCTATTAAACAATTAGAATATATAAAAAAAAATTCATTAAAAAAATTTAATTCTGATAAGTTATCAATTTTTGATGGTCATATTCTTTTATTACAAGATGAAGAAATGACTAAAGAAGTTTTATCTTTAATAAAAAATAATTTTTTATCAGCAGATACTGCAGTAAATTCAGTAATAAAATCACAAATAAAAATATTAAAAAATTTAAATGATAAATATTTAAAAGAAAGAGTTATTGATATTAAAGATATAGGAAATCGTTTAATAAAAAATATTTTAGGTTTAAATACTAAAAATTTAGATAAAATAGATAGTCAAGTAATTTTAATTGCAAAAGATCTTACACCTTCAGAAACTGCTCAATTAAATTTAAAAAAAATTTTAGGTTTTATCACTGATTTAGGTAGTAAAACTTCTCATACTGCTATAATGGCTCGTTCATTAGAAATACCTGCTATTGTAGGTACTGGTAATATAACTACAAAAGTTAAAACTAATGATTATATTATTTTAGATAGTATTAATAATAAAATATTTATTAATCCTTCAAATGAAATAATTAAAAAAAATAAAATAATATATAATCAATATATAATAGAAAAAAATAAACTTAAAAAAACATGTATTTTACCTGCTATAACTAAAGATAATTATAAAATTAAAGTTTGTGCTAATATAGGTTCATTAAAAGAATTAAAAAGTATTATCAAAAATGGTGCTGATGGTGTAGGTTTATATCGTACAGAATTTTTATTTATGAATCGAAATTCTTTTCCTACTGAAGAAGAACAATTTCATGTTTATAAAAATGTAACAAAAAATATGAATGGAAAATCTGTTATTATTAGAACAATGGATATAGGTGGAGATAAAAAAATACCTTATATGAATTTACCTAAAGAAGAAAATCCATTTTTAGGATATCGAGCTATTAGAATTAGTATAGATCGTAAAGATGTTTTACATACTCAATTAAGAGCTTTATTAAGAGCATCTATTTTTGGTAAATTACATATCATGTTTCCGATGATAATATCAATAGAAGAAGTTCTTTTTTTAAAAGAAGAATTAAATTTTTTGAAAAAACAATTACAAAATAAAAAATATGATTTTAATAAAAATATTCCTATAGGAATAATGATAGAAACTCCTGCTTCTGCTATAATAGCTAATCATTTAATAAAAGAAATTGATTTTTTTAGTATCGGAACTAATGATTTAGTACAATATACATTAGCTGTAGATCGTGGTAATGATTTAATTTCACATTTATATAATCCAATGCATCCTGCTATATTTTATTTAATAAAAAAAGTTATAGATGCTTCACATTCAGAAGGAAAATGGACAGGAATGTGTGGTGAATTAGCAGGTGATGAATACTTTATTCCTGTATTATTGGGAATGGGATTAAATGAATTTAGTATGAGTGCTATTTCTATTCCAAAAATTAAAAATATTATTTGTAAAATAGAAATGAAACAAGCAATAGAATTAGCTAATAATATTTTATTACAATCTAATATTAAAAATATTAATAATTTATTATTAGAATTTAACAAAAAAATTAATCTTTATTAAATAAGAGGTAATAAATATGAATATTTTTTCTAGTTTTTTTAAAAAAAAACATAAAAAAATCAATATTACTAAAATATTTGCTCCTATCACAGGAAATATAATAGATATAGAAAAAGTTCCTGATATTGTATTTTCAGATAAAATAGTAGGAGATGGTATTGCTATTGATCCTAAAGAAAATTTGATAGTTTCTCCAGTTGATGGTTTTATTGGTAAAATATTTGAAACTAACCATGCATTTTCTATAAAAACTGAAAATAATATAGAATTATTCGTTCATTTTGGAATTGATACAGTAAATTTAAAAGGTAAGGGATTTAAAAGAAAATTTAATTTTATTAAAAATAATCTTAATATAGTTAAAAAAGGGGAAATTATTATTGAATTAGATTTAGATTTTTTAAAAAAAAATACTAAATCTATCTTAACTCCAGTAGTAATTTCTAATATTGAAAAAATTACTAAATTCAAAAAATATGTAGGTAGAGTTATTGCCGGTATTGACCCTATATTAAAAATTTATAATTAATAAAATTTTAATCTTATAGAAAAATTTTTTTTAATAAGAAAAAATTATTAAAAAATATGGTATGTTATACTTTTTAAAAAATTGTTTATTAAAAAATAATTTTTATATAATTATTACTTTTTATAAAAAAATACGGCTATGTGTAATAGCAATTGCTAACGCATCAGCAGCATCTGTCTTAGGATAATAAGGTAGTTTTAATAACATAAAAACCATATCTTGTACCTGTTTTTTTTTAGCATTTCCTACACCAACAACAGTCATTTTTACTTTACTTGCTGAATATTCAAAAACAGAAAGATTATGATTAACAGCAGATACTATAGCAGCGCTTCTTGCATGTCCTAATTTTAAAGCAGAATCTGCATTTTTAGCCATAAAAATTTGTTCTATAACAAAACTATCTGGTTTAAATTTATTTATTATTTCACTTACATTATTATAAATAATTTTTAATCTTGTAGGAAAATCTTTTATTTTTAAAATTATACATCCACTATCAATATAAATTATTTTTTTTCCATATTTTCTAATTAAACCATATCCTGTTACTCTAGAACCAGGATCAATACCTAAAATTATCGTCATAATATAATCTTTTTTTTAAATAATATAATATTTATTATATATCAGCATTATGATAAATATTTTTAATATCTTTGCATTTTTTAGATAAAAAGAATAAATTCATTAATTTTTCTTTTATAAAAATACTTATTTTTTTTTTAAATAATGGTTTTACTATTAATTCTGTTTTAATAGGTTTTATTTTAAATTTTTTTATTTGTTTAGTAAAAAATTTATATTTTTTTTGTGTAAAGATTATTTTAATATTGTTTTTATTAAAAATAATATCATGTGCATTAAATTTTTCAGCAATATTTATAATATTTTCTGAATTATTATTAATAGATACATATGTTATATGTATTTGTTTTTCAAATATATAATTTACTGTACCATTTTTATGTAAATTACCTCCTATTTTATTTAAAATATAACGTATAAAAGATACAGTTCTATTATTATTATCTGTTAAACATTCTATCATTAATGCAACATTATTCGGACCATATCCTTCATAAAAAATTTCTTTTAATTTATTATTTTTTTCTTTTTTTATATTTTTTTGTAAAAAATTATTAATAGTTAAACGATTTATATTATATGATAATGCTTTTTCTATAACTAAACGTAATTTAGAGTTATATTTTGGATTTATTCCTTGTCCTATTTTTATAGCAGAATTTAATTCTTTAATGATTTTTGAAAAAATTTTACTTTTTTTATTATCTTGTATTTTTTTTCGATAACGTGTATTAGACCATTTACTATGTCCTGACATAAAAAACTATCCTTTTTTATTTTATATATGTTAATCCTAATTCTTTTAAGATATTATCATTAATAATATTAGGAGATTGTGTTAAGAGACATGTTGCTGAAGTACTTTTAGGAAAGGCAATTACATCACGAATATTATTTGTATTAGTTAATAACATAACTAATCGATCTAAACCTAATCCTATTCCTATATGTGGTGGTGTACCAAATTTTAAAGATTTAAGAAAAAAACCAAAATTTTTTTGTTGAGTTAATTTTTTAATTTTAAGAATACTAAATATTTTTTTTTGTATTTTAGAATCATATATTCTAGAAGAACCACTACCTATTTCATAACCATTAATTATTAAATCATATGAATCTGATAAAACTTCTTCAAGATTTTTATTTTCTAATATATTTTGTAAAAAAGATTTTTTAGGAGATGTAAAAGGATGATGTACTGAAACTAAATTTCCTATTTTATTTTTTTTAAATAATGGAAAATCTATAATCCATAATAAAGATAATTTATTATTATTAATTAAATTAAAGTCTTTTGCTAATTTTTTTCTTAATAATCCCATAGATGAAATATTCCCATCTATTACTTCTGTACCAATAAAAATAATATCATTATTATTAGCATTACTTTTATAAATGATATGTTTTATTTTTTCTTCATTTAAATTTGTAGAGAAAAAATTTTTTTTATTATTTAAAATATTAATTAATTTATTATTATAAACTTGATATATATTTAAGTCTTTTGTACCATATTTTTTTAAATAATGTTGATATTTTTTTAAATCTTTTATTTTTATATTATTTAAATATTTATTTTTAAGTAAAATAGAAATTATTCTATTTTTATTTTTTATTTTATTTTTTTTTATAAAAAAATTAGTTAAATTTATAAGTTTTAATTTATTTCTTAAATCAGGTTTATCAGTTCCAAAAAATTTCATTGACTCATTATAAGTTAAAATTTTAAAATCATGTAATAATACATTATTAATATTTTTCCATAAATGAAATATTATTTCTTCTATAAAAGATCGAAATTTTTTTGATTTTATAAAAGATACTTCTATATCAATTTGAGTAAATTCAGGTTGACGATCTGATCTTAAATCTTCATCACGAAAACATTTTGCTATCTGATAATATCTATCTAATCCTGCGATCATTAATAATTGTTTAAATATTTGTGGTGATTGTGGTAATGCATAAAAATTATGTTTATGTATTCTACTTGGTACCAAATAATTTCTAGATCCTTCTGGAGTTATATTTGTTAATATAGGAGTTTCAATATTTAAAAATTGATTTTTTTCTAAAAAATTTCTAACATAATAAATTATTTTTGATCTTAATTTTATTATATTAACCATTTTTTTTTGTCTTAAATCTAAATATCGATATTTTAATCTAGTTTCTTCTGTATTTACAATATTTATGTCAATAGGTAATGGTTTAGATTTACTAAATATAAATATATCAAATACAATAATTTCTATTTCTCCAGTAAATAAATTTAAATTTTTATTTTTTTCTTTTCTTTCATTTATTATTCCTTTAATTTTAACACAGAAATTATTACGTAATTTAGTTGCTATTTTATAGGCAATTATATATTTAGGTTTAAAAACAGCTTGGATTATCCCTTCTCTATCTTTTATATTTGCAAAAATTAATTTTCCTAAATTTCTGTAACTATCTACCCATCCATAAATAATTATTTCCTGATTAATATATTTTTTATTAATATGACCACAATAAATTTTATTTTCCATTTATCAAACCTTTTTTAAAAAAATTAATATATTGATTTTATAACAAATAATAATTTTTATTATGTAATAAAATTACATTTAATTATAAAAATTAACATTTATACTTATTTATAATTATATTTAATAATAAATATATCACTTTGTATATTTTAAATAAAAAGACTTAATTGAATAAATTTGGTCAAAATAAATTAAAAATTAATCATAATATTTTTAATTGTATTATATAATTAAAATATTTTTTAAAAAATATAACTAAATAGATTAAAAATATTATTAAAAATAAATTTTATTAAATATCTTTTAGATTATATTTAATGACATAAAATATATACTTATGTCAAATTTATTAAAATTTTTTTTTAAACAAATATAGAATTATATTCTATTTATATTATTAAATAAAATTTTAATAATAAAATAATATAATATAATATTATTAAAAATAATTAATTTTAATATTTAATTATAAAAAATTAAATAATTTATTTTTATATTATAAAATTATATTTAGATTATTTTTAAAAAATATTAGTTATAGTAATTTATATATTCTGATTTCTTTAATTATAATATTAAATATAAAAATTTTTAAAAAAATAAAATGTATTATTTATAAATTAATAAAATATTTAAATTAATTTTAAAAAGGTCATATATGAATATAAAAAAAATTCTTTCAAAAAAAATTCATAAATCAATGATAAAAGCAGGCATACCATCTCAATATAATGTAGTATTACGTCCATGTAAAAAAGTAGAGTTAGGACATTATCAAATTAATGGTATTATATCAGCAGCAATTTATTTAAAAAAAAATCCTAATGATTTAGCAAATAAAGTAGTTGAATTTTTAGATTTAAAAAATTTTCTATCTAAAATTACAATATCTAAATTAGGATTTATTAATCTTTTTATTAAAAAAAAATGGTTATCAAAACAAATAAATTTATTGTTTACTTCTAAAAAACTAGGATTAACACAAAAAATTATATCTGAAAATATTATTGTAGACTATTCTAGTCCTAATATAGCAAAAGAAATGCATGTAGGTCATTTAAGATCTACAATAATAGGTGATTCTATGGTAAAAATTTTATCATTTGCTGGATATAATGTTACTAAAGTTAATCATATTGGTGATTGGGGTACTCATTTTGGAATGCTTATTGCTTTTTTAGATTCTGAAAAAAAAAAAAATAATATTTTAATATCTGATATAGATCAATTATATAAAAAAGCACGTAAAAGATATTCTGAAGATACAAAATTTGCAATAAAATCGAGGTCTTATGTAGTTAAATTACAAAAAAAAGATCCTTTTTGTTTACAAATATGGGAAAAAATAGTAAATATTTCTATGAATCATAATTATCTTTTATATAAAAAATTAAATGTAGAATTATCTTCTAAAGATACTATGGGTGAAAGTACATATAATGATATGTTACCAGATCTAATTATAGATTTGAAAAAAAAAGGAATAGCTGTTGAGAATAATAAAACTGTTGTTATTCCTATTAAAGGATTAAAAAATAAACAAGGTAAATTAATGGCTGTAATTATACAAAAAAGTGATGGAGCATATTTATATGCAACAATTGATATTGCTTGTATTAAGTATCGTTATAAAAATTTTAAAGCACATCGTATTATTTATTACGTAGATTCTCGTCAAAATCAATATTTAAATCAAATTTTTAAAATAGTAAAAAGAGCACATTATGTTCCTTCTAATATAAAATTAGAACATCATATGTTTGGAATGATATTAAATAAACATAGAAAACCTTTTAAAACAAGAGAAGGAAAAAATATAAAATTAGATCATTTGATAAATGAATCTATTATAAGATCTAAAAAAATAATTATTAAAAAAAATCCTTCTATAAAAAAAAATGAATTAGAAAAATTATCTCATATCATTGGTATAGGAGCTCTTAAATATGCAGATTTATCTAAAAATAGAATGAATAATTATATTTTTAGTTGGAATGATATGTTATCTTTAGATGGTAATACATCATTATACATTCAATATGCTTATGTTAGAGCACAATCAATTTTAAGTAAAATTGATATAAATTTTAATAATTTATTAAATTTAGAAATGAAATTTATCAATCATTATGAATTTAAACTTGCTATAACATTTTTAGATTTTGAAGAAATAATTTTTAAAATAGTTAAAAAAGGTACACCACATTTATTATGTAATTGGTTATATAAAATTTCAGTATTATTTTCTATATTTTATGAAAATTGTAAAATTTTAAATTTAAAAGATGATTTATTAAAAATAAGTAGATTAAAAATTGTTTTTTTAACTTCTTTATTTATAAAAAAAGGATTATTTTTATTAGGTATAAAAACTGTAAAAAAAATGTAAAAAATGTATTATTAATAATAAAAATATTATTTATTTAATAAATAATAATATATAATAAAATAATTTTATATTTATAAAAAATTTTTTTAAAAATTATATGTTTAAAAAAAAAGTAATAATTGCAATGTCAGGAGGTATAGATTCTTCTTTTTCTGCTTGGTTATTAAAAAAACAAAATTATCAAGTAGAAGGATTATTTATGAAAAATTGGGAAGAAGATGATATAACGAATAATTGTAATATTAAAAAAGATTTATTTTATGTAGAACATATTTGTAAAAAATTAAATATTATTTTACATAAAATTAATTTTTCAACTGAATATTGGGATTTTGTTTTTAAAAAATTTCTTTCTGAATATAAAAAAGGTTATACTCCGAATCCTGATATATTATGTAATAAAATAATTAAATTTAAATATTTTATGAATTTTGCTTTTAAGAATTTAGGTGCAGATTTTATTAGTACTGGTCATTATGTTCGTTGTAAAAAAATTAAAAATCAGTTTTCCTTATTAAAAGGAATAGATAAAAATAAAGATCAAAGTTATTTTTTATATACAATAAAAGAAAAACAATTAAAAAAAATTTTATTTCCTATAGGAGGTTTAAAAAAAACAGAAGTAAGATATTTTGCTAAAAAATTTAAATTTATTAATGCTAAGAAAAAAGATTCAACAGGAATTTGTTTTATAGGAGAAAAAAATTTTACTAATTTTTTAAGTAAATATTTACCCTCTATAAAAGGTAATATAATTGATATTAATGGTAATATTATTGGTATACATAAAGGATTAATACATTATACTATAGGACAAAGAAAAAGAATTGGTTTAGGAGGATCTTTATATTATGGTAATAAACCATGGTATGTTTATAAAAAAAATATTAAAAACAATACTTTAGTTGTCGTACAAAATAGAAAAAATTTATATTTATATTTTATTGGATTAATATTAAAAAAGATAAGTTGGATTCATAATAATCACCCAGATGTTTCAAAAACATATACTCTTAAAACGAGATATAGACAAAAGGAAGTTAAATGTAAAATTTTTATTTTAAAAAATAATAAAATTAAAGTGTATTTTAATTCTCCTATATTTAGTGTTACTCCAGGACAATCTGCAGTGTTTTATTTTAAAAATATTTGTTTAGGAGGAGGTATTATAGAAAAAGGAATTTCAGTTATTTAATTTTATTATATTTTTTCAATTTATTCTAATAAAAAATAAATTTTTTATTTTTATATAAAAAAATAAAAAATTATTAAAAATTTAATTTTTAATTTGTAAAAATTAGTAATTATAAAATTTAATTTTATAAATTAGTTTATATTAGTAATATGTATTAAGTATAAATTAATATTTAGTTAGAGCATTTTTATGAAAAAAAAACATTTTAAAAATGTATTAATTAATCTTAATAATATAAATAAATCTTTTTTAGGTAAAAAAATTATTTCTAATTTAAATTTAAATATAAATGATGGAGAATTTATTACTTTATTAGGACCTTCTGGTTGTGGAAAAACAACAATCATTCGTTTAATAGCAGGTTTAGAAAAAGTAGATAGTGGTTCTATCATATTAAATCAAAAAGAAATAACAACAGTTCCAGCAGAAAAGAGACAAATAAATACCGTTTTTCAAAATTATGCTTTATTTCCTCATATGTCTGTTTTTGATAATATAGCTTTTGGATTAAAAATGCAAAAAAAGACAAATAGAGAAATTGCAAAAAAAGTTAAAAAAATATTAGATATAGTTCAATTACAAAAATTTATAAATAGAAAACCTCATGAATTATCTGGAGGACAACAACAAAGAGTTGCTATAGCAAGAGCGGTAATTAATAAACCTAGAATATTATTATTAGATGAATCATTATCAGCTTTAGATTATAGATTACGAAAAAAAATGCAAAATGAATTAAAGGCATTACAAAGAAAATTAGGTATTACTTTTATATTAGTTACGCATAATCAAGAAGAAGCTTTAAGTATATCAGATCGTATTATTTTAATAAAAAATGGAAAAATCGAACAACAAGGGACTCCTAAAGAAATATATGAAGAACCAAAGAATCTTTTTGTTGCTAAATTTATAGGTGATATTAATATATTTGATGCTGTTATAATCAAACAATTAAATAATCATAAAGTACAAGTAAATTTAGAAGGTTATATATGTAATCTTAAAGTTCCATTTCCTATTATTCCTGGAGAAAAAATTCATGTCTTATTAAGACCAGAAGATTTAAAAATTAAAGAAATTCATAATGATATTAATTTAGAAAAAGGACTTATTGGTTATATAAAAGAAAAAAATTATAAAGGAATGACCTTAGAATCTATTTTAAAACTTAAAAATGGAAAAATTATTACCGTAAGTGAATTTTTTAACGAAAATGATCCTGATGTAGATCATTTTCTTAATCAAAAAATGTTAATAAATTGGGTTAAGACATGGGAGGTTATTTTACCTTATGAAAAAAATAATGGAATATATTAAAAAAATTATGATTTTTTTTATTATTAGTTGGTTATTATTATTTATATTTTTACCTAATATAATAATAATTATTATTAGTTTTTTAAAAAAAGATAATTATAATCTAATTACAATTCAATTTTCTTTTAATAATTATTTAAAATTATTAAATTTTTTATATATTAAAGTTTTTATAAATTCTTTATTTATTTCATTTATTACTACGATTATTTGTCTTTTAATAGGATATCCCTTTGCATGGTGTTTAACAGAAATATCTGCTAAAAAAAGATCTTTAATGTTATTTTTTTTATTTTTGCCATTTTGGGTTAATTCTTTAGTTAGAATATATTGTTTAAAAATATTTCTAGGAATTAATGGATGGTTAAATTATATTTTACTTTATTTTAAAATAATTCATAATCCTATTCATATAATATATACTCCTACAGCAGTAATTTTAGGATTAATATATATTTTATTACCTTTTATGATAGTTCCAATATATTCTAGTATTGAAAAATTAGATAAATTTTATATAGAAGCAGCAAAAGATTTAGGAGCTCCATTATGGAAAATTTTTTTTTATATCATTATTCCTTTAACTATTCCAGGAATTATTGCCGGTTGTTTATTAGTTTTTTTACCTAGTATGGGATTATTTTATATTTCTGATTTAATGGGTGGATCTAAAAATTTATTAATAGGAAATATTATTAAAAATCAATTTCTTAATATTAGAGATTGGCCATTAGGAGCAGCAACAAGCACAATAATAACATTATTAACTGGATTTTTTTTAATATTATATTTTAAAATTATAAAATTTTTAAATAAAAAGGAATTTCAAAATAATGTTTAAAAATATTTTCAGAATTATTTTTATAAATATAATTTATTTTTGGTTTTACATACCAATTATTCTTTTAATTATAAATTCTTTTAATTCATCACGTTATGGAATAATATGGCAAGGATTTAGTACTAAATGGTATCATGAAATTATACATAATACTTCTTTATTAGAAGTTACATATCATTCTTTATGTATTGGAATGATTACTGCTACTTTTACAACTTTTATTGGTTTATTAACAGCTTTATCATTATATTATTATAATGATTATATTAAATCATTTATAAGTATTTTATTATATATAGTAATCATATCTCCTGATATTGTGATGGGTATTTCTTTATTATTATTATTTATAATATTAAATTTTACTTTAGGATTTTGGTCTTTATTATTTTCACATATTACTTTTTGTTTACCTTATGTAGTAATTACTATCTACTCTAGATTAAAAAATTTTGATATTCATATAGTTGAAGCAGCAAAAGATTTAGGAGCCAATGAAATAATTATTTTAACAAAAATTATATTTCCTTTGATATTTCCAGCAATTATTTCTAGTTGGTTATTAAGTTTTGCTTTATCTATGGATGATATAACAATATCGACATTTGTTACAGGACCTGAGTATGAAATACTTCCATTAAAAATTTATTCACTAGCTAAAATTGGAATAACTCCAGAAATTAATGTTTTAGCAACTATATTAATAGTTATATCTCTATTTTTAGTTATTTTAAGTAGAATTATTTTAGGAAAATCAAAAATATATAATCAAATTACTTCTTTAGTAGATTAAATTTTTTATTTTATTATAAAAAATCTATTTTTGACATTCATTACAAAAAAAAGTACTTCTTTTTCTTAAAAAAATTCTAATAATTTTTTTTTTACAAATTTTACATAATTTATCTTTTTTACCATATACAAAAAAATATTTATAAAAATTACCTATATTTCCATTAGGTTGATTATAATTATTTATAGAAGAACCGCCATATTTAATTGATTTATTTAAAATAAATTTAATATTTTTAACTAAAAATGTAATTTCTTTAAAAGTTAAAGTATTTGATCTTCTTGTAGGTAATATTCTAGATAAAAATAATGATTCATTTGCATAAATATTACCTATTCCTGTTACAATATTATTATCCATTAACATTATTTTAATAAAAATACTCTTTTTTTGTATAATATTATATAAATATATATTATTAAATGAATCTTCTAATGGTTCAGGACCTAATTTCTGTAAAAATATATTATTTTTATAATTTTTTTTTTCCCATAACCAAAAACCAAATTTTCTAATATCTGTATAACGTAAAATTAAATTATTATTAATAATTAAATCAATATGATCATGTTTACTATATAACAAATTTTGTTTATTAATTAAAAATAATTTTCCTGTCATACCTAAATGTATAATAATTGTATTATTTAATAAAATTAAAATAATATATCTACCCCTCCTTTTAATATCAAAAACTTTTTGATTTTTTATATTTATTATATATTTTGAAATAAAATATTTTAATTTTCTATTTCTAATAATAGAATAATTAATTATTTTACCTTTTAAAAAAGGTTTTATCATATTTTTAATAACTTCTACTTCAGGTAGTTCAGGCATAAAATTTTATTTACCAATACAAAATTGAGAAAAAATATTTTTTAATAAATCTTTAGAAGTAAATTCTCCAGTGATAGAATTTAATTCTTTTTGTATTAATCTTAAATCTTCAGATAATAATTCTATAGAATTTGTTTTTAAAAAATTTTTTTGACTTTCTATTAAAAATTTATATATATAATTTAAAGAATCTACATATCTTTCTCTAGCTGTAAATTGATCTTCGTTATTATTAGTATATATGATTTTTTTTTTAATAAAATTCATTAATAATGAAACTCCTTTATTATTTTTAATTGATAACCTTATAGTGACATAATTATAATTATTTGTTAATTCTGGAATATTATTTGTCATATCTATTTTATTACGTAAAATAATCATAGGAATATTTTTTATAAATTTTTTTAATTTAATTTTGATTATTTCTGATAGATTTTTTTCAGATATTCTATCATCTACTATTAAAAACAAATAGTGAGATTTTTTTATTTCTTCAAAAGTTTTTTTAATTCCCAAAATTTCAATTTCATTATCAGTATTACGAATACCAGCAGTATCAACTATTTCTATAGGAACAGAATTTATATAAATATTTTCATGTAAAACATCTCTAGTTGTTCCAGGAATATTAGTAATTATAGAAATATTTTTATCAGTAATCATATTCATTAAACTTGATTTACCAGAATTAGGTGGACCAATTAAAGTTATTTTAATTCCTTCTTTAATTCTTATCCCATTATTAACATATTTTTGAATATTTATTAAATTATTTAATAATTCTTTTAATATATTTTTAATATTGAAACAAAAAATAGAAAAATTAATTTGATAATCAAATTCAAGAAAAGATTCTATTTTTACTCTTAAATTAGTAATAATATTTGAAAAATTTTTTAATAATAAAGAAAATTTTCCATTCATTAAATTCATTGCTGAAAATACTGCAGCTTTTGAATTAGCTGAAATAATATCGGTAATTGCTTCTGCTTGAGTTAAATCAATTTTTTTATTCAAAAATGCTCTTTTAGAAAATTCTCCTGGAGAAGCAATTCTAATACCAGGTATTTTAATAATATTATTAATTAATAAATCTAATAATATAATACCTCCATGACATTGGAATTCTAAAATATCTTCTCCTGTAAAAGAATGAGGTTTTGGAAAAAATAATACAATACCCTTATCTATAATTTTGTCTTTATAAAAAAAAGGTAAATAATGTGCATATCTTGGTTTTATATAATTAAGTTTTAATATATTTTTTATTACCACTAAAACTTTATCACCAGATATTCTTATAATTCCTATACTACCTTGACCTAAAGGAGTTGCTCTAGCTATTATTGTATATTTATTTTTTTCCATAATGTTCTTTATTGATTATATGATATATCCATTTTTGTTGTAATATTGTTATTAAATTATTAACTATATAGTATAATACTAATCCAGAAGGAAGCCATAAAAAGAACAGGCTAAAAAAAATAGGTATTATATATGCAATTTTTTTTTGTATAGGATCATCCTCATAATCATTTTTTGAAATTTTTTGAATAACTAACATACTAATACTCATTAGTATTGGTAATATATAGTATGGATCTTCTGAAGATAAATCTTGAATCCAAAATAAGAATGGAGTGTGTCTTAGTTCTATAGAATTAGTTAATACATAATATAATGCTAAAAAGATAGGCATTTGTATAAGAAAAGGTACAAAACCAGAAAATGGATTTAATTTTTCTTTTTTATACAATAATAATATTTCTTGACTAAAACGTTTTTTATCATTACCAAATATTTCTTTAATTTTTTTAATTTTTGGTTGTAAAAAATGCATTTTAGCTATAGTAACATATTGTTGTTTTGATAATGGATATGTTATAATTCTTATAATTATAGTAATTAAAATTATTGAAAAACCCCAATTTCTTGTTATATTAAATAATAAATTTAATAATTTAAATAATGGTTTAGATAAAAACCATAAAAAACCATAATCGATAGTTAAATCTAAAAATGGAGCTACTTTTGACATTTGTTCTGATATTTTAGGACCTATCCATAATTTTGATAAGAAAAATTTTTTTTCTCCTGATAAAATTAAATGATTAGAAGTTTTAAATCCAATACTTATAATATTATTAGATATATTTTTTATATATATATTATTTTTTTTAGAATAATTAGGAATAATCCAAGCTGAAGTAAAATATTGTTGTAATACAGCTATCCATCCATTTTTAGTATAAATATTAATATTTTTATTTTTTTTAATATTAGAAAATTTATATTTTTTAAATTTATTATATTCAGTTGAATATGCTATACCATTAAATGTTTTAATAGAAATATTATTTTTTTTTTCTAAATATTTTTTAGGTATATTATTAGAGTGATTTATTTGTCCAAATACAGATATATAAATAGGGTTTAATGTTTTATTAAAAATCTGATGATTAACAGTTATTGCATAACTTCCTTTTATAAAGGTAAACATTTTTACATATAAAATATTTTTTTTATTAAAAATTAAAGGTACTTTTAATATATTTTTATTTTTTCCTAAATAAAAATATTTTTTTTTGGAAAAAAATTTTTCATTTTTATAAATATCTTCAATTTTTTTAAAATTACCTTCTTTTAGAATACCACATTTAATTTGATATATAAAATCAGATTTATTTTTTAATAAAGTAAAAAAATTTTTAGAATTTAATTTATCTGAATAATTTAGGAAATATACTTTTTCAATATTACCTCCATATGGATTAATATATAATAGAAGTTTATCGGTTTTAATTATAATATTATTTTTTTTAGTTATATTAAAAAATTTTTTGTAATTTTTATGATTAAGAATATTTTTATTGATAATTAATTTTGTATTGTTTTTTGTATAATTATGTATTTTTCCCCAATTATATAAAATTGTACAACTAAACAAACAAAAAATGATTAAAATAAAATTGTTTTTAGAATACATTATTAATCTCACATTAATTTATTAAAATTTATACTGTAAATTAAAATAAAAATAAATTATTATTCATAATAATAATAATAAAATTCTCAAATAAACTTTTTTAAGATAATTAGTTTATTTTATAAATATTCCATATATTTTCTAAATATATTTTAAAATAAAAATTATTTATTTTTAAAATATTTTTATTATTGATAATAATAATATAATCCATATTATAGAATATACGTTGATTTAAGCGAAAATATTCACGAATAATTCTTTTGAATTTATTTCTAATATTTGTTTTTTTTATTTTTTTTTTTTGTATAATTATACCGATTCTAGAATATTGTAATTTATTTACATGACTTAAAATAGTAAAATATTTATTCTTTATTTTATTTGATTGATTGAATATAAAATTATAATCTAATGAAGTTAAACGTTTATTTTTAGAAAATTTTAAATTACTCACTTTGTTTATTTGAATTTAATTTTATCTGATACTGTTAAATAAGCACGCTTTTTAACTCGACGACGATTTATAATATTTCTTCCATTATGTGTTTTCATTCTGATTCTAAAACCATGAGATCTTTTTCTTTTTAATATCGATGGTTGAAAAGTACGTTTCATTTAAATTTATACCTATATATATTATTTATATATGATTTATTATTACACAAAAAAAATTTTTTATATATTTTTTTTTAAAAATTAAATTAATATTACTAATATACTTTTTTTATATGTTATCATTATAATGATAGTGTTTTATGTTATATATTTTAATTAGAAAATAAAAAATTATGGATTATGAAATTATAATTAATCGTGAATTATTAATCAAACCATTAAAACATATTACAAATATTATTACTAATCATTCTATATTACCAATTATTAATAATATTTTAATAGAATTTTTAGAAAATGGAATGATTATTTTTAAAAGTACTAATTTGGAAATAGAAATAATATCTATTATAAATAATGAAATTAATAAAAAAAAATATTCTATTACTATACAAGGGAAAAAATTTTATAATATATGTTATAGTTTACCTAAGAATAAAGATATTAAAATTTTATTTAATAAAAATCAAGCTATAATATCATCACAGAAATGTCTTTTTACAATAACCACATTTCCCATAAATAATTTTCCTAAAATAAATTTTTTTAAACATGATATAGAATTTAATATTACTCATAAATTAATAAAAACTTTTATTAATGCTACTTATTTTTCAATAGCAAATAATGATGTAAGAAAATATTTAAATGGTTTATTATTAAAAATTAAAAATAATATTTTAAATATTGTATCAACTGATGGACATCGTTTATCAATTTATACTACTTGTATTTCTAATACAAAAATTATTAATAATTATGCTATAATTGTACCACGTAAAAGCATATTTGAATTATCTAAATTAATTAAAAATACTGATGAATTAGTAAATATAAAAATTAATAACAATAATATATGTTTTATTTTTAATGATTTAAAATTTACATCTAAACTAATTAAAAATGAATTTCCTAATTATCTTAAGATAATACCTAAAACATTTGATAAAACAATTAATATTAATCGTATTTTTTTAAAAAATGCTTTATATAGAATTTCTATTCTTGTTAATAATAATACTAAAGGAGTAACATTATCATTTAAAAATTATAATTTAAAAATTTTTAGTATTAATATTAATAATGAAATAGCTGAAGAAACATTAACAATAGACAAATATAATAACAAAATAAAATGTGATATTGATATATCAATAAATATTAGTTACTTAATTGATGTAATAAATGTATTAGATGGTGATATTATTAAAATATCTTTTATTAATAATATTTCTAGTATTAGAATAGAAGATTCTAGTGATAAAAATAGATTTTATTTAATCATGCCTATGAAAATTTAAAATTTTATTTAAAACATAAAAATATGTGAGAGTTTAATTTGAATAATAAATATTATAGTTCATCAAGTATCCAGATTTTAAAAGGTTTAGATGCTGTAAAAAAAAGACCAGGTATGTATATAGGTAATACAGATGATGGTACAGGTTTACATCATATGGTTTTTGAAGTTATCGATAATGCAATAGATGAATCTTTAGCAGGTTTTTGTAAAAAAATTAATATCATTATACATAATGATAATTCTATTTCTATTATTGACGATGGTAGAGGAATACCTACTGGTATACATAGAGAAGCAAAAATATCTGCAGCTGAAGTAATTATGACCGTATTACATGCTGGAGGAAAATTTAATAATAAATCATATAAATTATCTGGAGGATTACATGGTGTAGGTATTTCTGTAGTAAATGCTTTATCTAAAAAATTAGAATTAACTATAAAAAGAAATGGGAAATTATATAAACAATATTATTATAATGGTATTCCAAAAGATAGATTAAAAACAATAGGGATTACTAATATTACAGGTACTCATATTAGATTTTGGCCTAATTATAATGTTTTTAATAAAATTCAAGTATTTAATTATGAAATTTTATCTGAAAGATTAAGAGAATTATCATTTTTAAATTCAGGATTATTTCTTTCTATAACTGATGAAAAAAATAACAAATACGATTTTTTTCAATATATGGGAGGAATAAAAGAATTTATTAAATATTTAAATAAAAATTATGATTCCATTCATAAAAATATTTTTTATTGCTATACAAAAAATAGTTCTATTAATATAGAAATAGCTATGCAATGGAATAATTCTTTTAAAGAAAAAATATATTGTTTTACTAATAATATACCTCAAATACACGGAGGTACACATTTATCAGGATTAAAATCTGCTATAACACGAACATTAAATTCATATATAGATAAAGAAGGGTATAATAAAAAAAAGAAAATAAATATAATAGGACAAGATACTAGAGAAGGATTAATAGCAATTATATCTATTAAAATTATGAATCCTAAATTTTCTTCTCAAACTAAAGAAAAATTAATATCATCAGAAGTAAAATCATTAGTTGAATGTTATGTTAATCAACAATTAATGTTTTTTCTTTTAGAAAAACCTAGAGATGCTAAAAATATAATAGAAAAAATTATATATGCAGCTAAAATAAGAGATACAGTAAGAAAAACTAGAGAAATAATAAAAAATCAAAATTTTACAGAAATATCAAGACTACCAGGAAAATTATCAGATTGTCAAGAAAATAATCCTGCTTTATCTGAGATTTATTTAGTAGAAGGAGATTCTGCTGGTGGATCAGCTAAACAAGGTAGAAATAGAAAAAACCAAGCTATTTTACCATTAAAAGGTAAAATTCTTAATGTTGAAAAAGCTAAATTTAATAAAATTCTTTCTTCTCAAGAAATAGTTACTTTAATTACTGCATTAGGTTGTAATATTAATTCTGGAAAATATAATTTAGAAAAATTAAGATATCATAATATTATTATTATGACAGATGCAGATGTAGATGGAGCTCATATTCGTACTTTATTATTAACATTTTTTTATAGACAAATGCCAAAAATTATCGAAAGAGGACATATATATATAGCGCAACCTCCTTTATATAAAATAAAGAAAGGTAATCAAAAATTATATATTAAAAATGATGAAGAAATGACTTTATATAAATTAAAAATAGCATTAAATAAAGCAATTTTTTATTTTAAAAAAACAAAAGAAACATTATCTGATAAAAAATTATGGATTTTAGCAAAAGAATATAATTTTGTTAAAAAAATTATAAAATTTTCTAAATATATTTTTTTAAAAAAAATATTCTATGCATTATTATATAATTTAAAATTAAGTAAATTTGATAATTATGATAATGTTAAATTATGGTTAGATAATTTACTTTTATATTTAAATAATAATTTAATGAATATTACATTTACAGGCTCAATTAATAAAAATATAGAAAAAAATATTTTTGAACCTATAATTTATGAAAATAAATATGGAAATAAAAATAAATATTTATTAGATAATAATTTTTTTATTAGTACAGAATATAAAAAAATATTTTTATTAGGAAATAAATTAATTTCCTTAAAAAATAAAAAAATTTCTTATATAAAAAAAAATAAAAAATATAAAAATATTAATTCTTTTGAAGAAGGAATTAAATGGTTATTAAAAGAATCTAAAAATAGTTTTACTATACAAAGATATAAAGGATTAGGTGAAATGAATCCAAATCAGTTATGGGAAACTACAATGAATCCTTTAACTCGTAGTATGTTAAAAGTAACAATTAAAGACGCAGAAAAAGCTAATCAATTATTTTCAACTTTAATGGGTGACGAAGTTGAACCTCGAAGATTATTTATAAAAAATCACGCATCACAAGTGATGAATATTGATATCTAATTTATTTGAGATTAAAACAAATTTATTTTAAATAAAATTAATAATTATGCAAATTCATGGTTTGAAATCTTTGTTCTATATTTTTTTCATACTTATTAAGTATTTTATTATTAATTAATCCTTGTTCAATTTCTCTTAATGCTAAGATGGTTGTTTTATCATTTTTTTCTTCTAATAAAGGAATTTTACCTCTTATTTGTATTTGTCTTGCTCTTTTTGAAGCAATAATAACTAAATCGAATCTATTACCTATTTTTTTTACTGCTTTTTCTACTGTAATTCTAGCCATATTTTTTTCTTTATGAAACTACTAATTTTATATTTTATATAAAAATATTTGGAATATAAAACATATATAAATGTATATATTTTAATATATATAAAAATTATTATATTTATATTATAATATAACATATTTAAAATATACAATAATTAATATTAATATTTTAAATATAATTTAAGGTAATTAAATATGAATTTTAATAATATTTCTTCTGGGAAAAATATTCCTAATGATATTAATGTAATAATTGAAATATCTTTAAACTCAAATTCAATAAAATACGAAGTTAACAAAAAAAATGGAATATTATTTGTAGACCGTTTTATTCCTACTCCAATAATTTATCCATTTAATTATGGATATATAAATAATACATTATCTTTAGATGGAGATCCTTTAGATGTAGTTGTTATAACCAAATATTCAATTTTACCTGGTTCTGTAATTAGATGTCGTCCTATAGGATTATTAAATATGTTAGATGAATCTGGTGATGATAAAAAAATAATTGCAGTACCACATAAAAAAATTTCTAAAGAATACTGTTTAATAAAACAAATAAGAGATTTACCTACTTTAATACCAGAACAAATTATATATTTTTTTAAACATTACAAAGATTTAGAAAAAGAAAAATGGTGTAAAATTAATGGTTGGGAAAATTTAAAAAAAACACATGAAGAAATTTTATTTTCTATTAATAATTTTAAAAAAAAACATTAATTATTAATATTTTTTGAAAATTTATTTTAAAAAAATTTAATATAAATATTTTTTATATTATAATTTAATTAAATTTTACTAAAAATATATTTTATTAAAAGTAATTAATAAAGAAAATTTTATTAATATTAAAATTTTTTAAAATTAATATTTTAATTTTTATATTTTTTATAAAAGAATTATTATTTATGAATAAATATGTAAATTTTTTATAAAATTACTTAATATTTAAAAAATAATTTTAATTATTTAATTATTTATATATTTTATAAATTAAGGGATCGTAATGTCTAAAATAAAAAAAATTATAGGTAGAGAAATTCTTGATTCTAGAGGACACCCAACTATTGAAGCAGAAGTTCATTTAAATAGTGGAATAATAGGAATTGCTTCAGTTCCTTCTGGTGCTTCTATTGGATCTAGAGAAGCAGTGGAATTACGTGATGGAAATAAAAAAAGATTTTTAGGAAAAGGAGTTTTAAAATCTATTAACATAATTAATACTACTATTAATAAATATTTATTTAATCAAAATTCATTAAATCAATCATATATAGATAATATTATGATTAATATGGATAATACTGATAATAAATCTAATTTTGGAGCAAATACTATTTTAGCTGTTTCTCTAGCTAATGCTAGAGCAGCAGCATTATTTGAAAATATACCATTATATAAGTATATAGGTATTATTAATAATACATCAAAAAAATTTTTTATGCCATTACCTATGATTAATATTATTAATGGTGGAAAACATGCAGATAATAATTTAGATATACAAGAATTTATGATACAACCTATTAGTGCAAAGAATATAAAAGAAGCAATACGTTATGGTTCGGAAATTTTCCATCATTTATTTAATGTTCTTAAAAAGAATAAAATGATTACATCAGTAGGTGACGAAGGAGGATATGCTCCAAATTTAAATAATAATAGCGAAGTATTTGATTTAATATCAGAAGCGATTAAAAATGCTGGATTTATTTTAGGTAAAGATATTACTTTTGCTATTGATTGTGCTGCTTCTGAATTATATTATAATGGTAAATATAATTTACATAGTGAAAATATAAGTCTTTCTTCGAAAGAATTTACGCATTTTTTATTAGATTTAACAAAAAAATATCCTATATCCTCTATAGAGGATGGCTTAGATGAATCTGATTGGGAAGGTTTTATTTATCAAACAAAATTACTAGGAAATAAAATCCAATTAGTAGGAGATGATTTATTTGTTACTAATACTAAATTTTTAAAAAAAGGTATAAAAAAAAAAGTTGCTAATGCAATTTTAATAAAACTAAATCAAATTGGTTCTCTTACTGAAACTTTATCTACAATACAATTAGCAAAAAAAACCGGATATAAAATTATTATTTCTCATAGATCAGGAGAAACAGAAGATTCTTTTATATCTGATTTAGCTGTTGGTACTAATGCTGAACAAATTAAAACTGGATCTATGAGTCGTTCTGAAAGAATTTCAAAATATAATCAATTAATTAGAATTGAAGAAAAATTATAAAATAATTTTTATAAACTATGTTGTGTTTTCACTCAACATAGTAAAAATTAATATTTTATTATGAAAAAATACAAAGAAAAACAAATAATCTACTGGTTAAAAAAACAAAGTTTTTTTGCTAAAAATTTATTAAAAATATCACATTCATTAAATATTATTAATATTTTTATAATTATAATTCAAAATTGGATTCTAGCAAAACAAGTACAATCTTTTTTTATTGAAGAAAAAAAAAATCTAATTTTTTACTATAATATAATATTATTTTCTTGTTTTATTATTAGACCATTAATAACATTATTAATTAATAAAATTAATTATAATTATAGTCAATTAATAAAAAATATTATTCGAAAAAAAATTATAAATAAATTATTACATGAATATTATGAACATTTAAAAAATCATATGTTAGGATCTGATTTATCTTTAATTATAGATCAAGTAGAATATTTACAAAATTATTATCAAAAATATATACCTCAATTGTTTACTATTAAAATCACATCTTTAATAATTTTAATAAATATATTTTTTATTAGTTGGATAACAGGTTTTTTACTTATTATTATTAGTATGTTAACTATTTTTTTTATAATATTAATTGGGAAACAAACTATAAAAAAAAATAAAAAAAATTTTAAAATTTTATCACTTTTAAATGGATTTTTTCTTGATAGATTAAAAGGAATAGAAATTATTCGTTTATTTAATTTAAAAAAAATAGAAATAAAAAAAATTTCATTATATATTGAACAATTTAGAAAAAAAAATATTGAAATATTAAAAATTGTTTTTTTAACTTCTGCAATTTTAGAATTTTTTACCACAATTTCTTTAGCATTTGTAGCTATGTATTTTAGTTTCACATATTTAAATATAATAAATTTTGGATTTTATAATAAAAATATTAAACTATTTCATGGTTTTTTTATATTAATTTTAATTTCTGAATATTTTCAAAATTTTAATAATTTAGGAATACTTTATCATGTTAAATCTAAAGCAATTAGTGCTGCTGATAATATTATAAAATTATTAAATAATCAAAAATTTACTAATATAAATATTAAAAATAATTTTTTCTTTAAAAAAATAAAAATAGAAGCAAAAAATTTAATAGTTAAAAATAAAATAGGTGATATATTAATAGGACCTATTTCTTTTAAAATAAATTCTAAAAAAAATATAATTATTAGTGGACCTAATGGAAGCGGTAAAACGACATTATTTAATGTATTATTAGGTTTTATACCCTATAATGGATCATTAAAAATTAATAATATAGAATTTAAAAATATAAATTTATATAATTGGTATAAACAAATATCATGTATTATGCAAAATCCTAGACTTTTTCCTGATATAACAATCAAAAAAAATTTATTTTTTAATAAAAAAATAAATGAAAAAAAAATAAAAGAAATTATTAAAAAAATTGGTATAATGAATTTTATAAATAAATTACCTGATAAATTAAATACAATTATTGATGAAAAAAATTTATGTTTATCAATTGGACAAATACAAAGAATAGTCATTGCCAGATCTTTAATAAAAGATGGTATTTTATTATTATTAGATGAACCTATAAGTAATATTGATATGAAAAGTCAACATAATATTATGGAAGTAATACAAAAAAATACTTCATTTTTTAATATTAGTATAACTATTACCCATAAAATATATAATTTTAATTATTATGATGAAATTTGGTATATGAAAAATGGTAAAATTTTTAAAAAAATATATCCAAAATTAAAGAAATAAATTTTACTAAAAAAGGAGTTTTTAAAAAATGTTTTATTTATTATATTTTTTGAAATATCATAAAAAATATATTAAAAAAATTTTTTTAGGTATTATTTTATCTATAATTAATAATTTATTATATATTATATTATCTATAATATCTGGTTATTTATTAACTTCTACTTTTTTATTAAGTATTAATAAAAATAATTTTATATATTATAACTATATTATACCTTCAATTATTATTAGAATTATTTCAATAATAAAAATTATTACAAAATATTTTGAAAAAATAATTCAACATAATACTACTTTATATTTACTAAAAAGCGTAAGAATTTTAATTTTAAAAAAAATATTCCCTTTATATCCATCTAATTTAACTATATTTCAAAATATTGAAATATTAAATATGTTAGTTTCTGATATCGAAACATTAGATTTTTTATATATACAAATAATTTCACCTATTTTTAGTATTTTAATTACAATATTAATAATTTTTATAAATTTCATTTTTTTAAATTTATTTTTTTCTTTAATTTCATTAAGTATTTTTATTATTCTAATATTATTATATTCAGTATATTTTTATAAAAAAGGAAAAATAATAGGGGAAAAAAATATAAAAATAAAAAAGAAATATTACTTTACTATAAGTAATCTTTTATCATATCATGTAGAATACAGATTATTTAATAATATTAAATATATATTTAAGAAAATAAATTTATTAGAATTTAAGTGGCAAAAAATACAATTTATACAAAATAAATATAATACTCAATCTCAAATATTAATAATTTTTGTTATTAACATTAGTATAATATTATTTATAATATATAATCATATATATTCTTATAATATAAATATAAAACATAAAATTATTTTATTTTTATTATTTTTAACTTCATTATCTAATATATTACTTCCTTTAAGTAATATTTTTCAAAATATTAGTGAAATATTTTTATCAGCTAAAAACATATTTAATATTATAGAACAAAAACCTCTCGTTAATTTTACAAATAAAAATAAATATAAAAACAAAAAAATTTTAACTATAGATATAGTAAATTTATCATTTCGTTATAATAATAAATCTCCATATGTATTAAAAAATATATCATTAAATATAAAACAAAAACAAAAAATAATTATAACTGGACATAATGGTAGCGGTAAATCTACATTATTAATGTTATTAACAAGAGCATGGGACCCTTTAAAGGGTAATATTTATTATAATAAATATAATTTAAAAAATTGGAATTTATTATTATTAAGAAATAATATTAGTGTTATAAGTCAAAGAATATATCTTTTAAGTGATACATTAAAGAATAATATTCTTTTAAATAATCAAAATAATAAACATATTAATGATAATTATTTAATAAAAATTTTAAAATTAGTAGGTTTAGAAAAATTATTAGATAATAAAAAAGGATTAGATTTATGGATGGGAGATGGAGGTAAAATTATTTCTGGAGGAGAATTAAAAAAATTAGGTATAGCACGAACTATAATACATAATGGAAATTTAATTTTATTAGATGAACCTACTGAAGGATTAGATATTTTAACATCTAATAAAATTATGAATTTAATATTTTCTATTTTTTATAATAAAACAATTATTTTTATTACTCATAATATTAATATTTTAAAAAAAGCAGATTGTATCTATTTTATAGAAAATGGTTATTTAATTAAAAAAGGTAAATTTAGTAATTTAATAAAAAAAAACAACTATTATTGGAATTTTATAAAAAATAATATAGTATAACTTTATATATTTATAATAATAAGAAATTTTTATGTCTAAAGAAAATAATATAGAAATGCAAGGAGTAGTATTAAATACATTACCTAATACTATTTTTAATGTGAAATTAGAAAATGGTCATATAATAACTGCGCATATATCTGGAAAAATGAGAAAAAATTATATTCGTATATTAACAGGAGATAAAGTTACTGTAGAATTAACTCCATATGATTTAAAAAAAGGTAGGATTATTTTTCGTAGTCGTTAATAAATTTTAAATTTAATTTTAAGTTAATAATTAATTTAATAAAAAATAAATTATTATTAATTTTTATTTAAAAATTTTTGTGCATCTAATGCAGCCATACATCCTGTAGCTGCTGATGTTATTGCTTGTCTATAAATATGATCCATAACATCTCCAGCAGCAAAAATTCCAGGAATATTTGTCTGTGTAAAAAAATTTTTATGATTTAATTTATAATGATTTGTTAATATATAGCCTTTTTTATTAAGCTTTAATTTTTTTTGAAATAAACTAGTATTAGGAATACTACCTATTAAAATAAATATACCATATACGGGTATTTTTTCAGTACTTTGATTATTAAGAGAAACAATTTGTATATTTGTAACTCCAGTATCATCACCTAATATTTTTTTTACTACATAAGGAGCATGTAAAATTATTTTTTTATCTTTTATTTTTTTTTCAATTTTTTGAATCAATATTTTTTCTGCAGTAAAATAATTTTTTCTATGTATTAAATGTACCTGAGAAGAAATATTTGATAGATATAATGCTTCTTCTAAAGCGGTATTTCCACCTCCTATAACAGAAACTGTTTTATTTCGATATAAAAATCCATCACAAACAGCACAATAGGATATTCCTTTCCCTAAAAATTTTTTTTCAGAAGATAAACCTAAAAGTTTTGGATACGATCCTGTTGCTATAATAATACTTTTGCAAATAAAATTAAATAAATTTCCTTCTAAAATAAAAGGAGATTTTTTAAAATTAATAATTTTTATTATTGTATCATTAATAACTTTAGTATTAAAATAGACAGCATGATCATTTAATTGTTTCATTAATTTTGATCCAGTTATATATGGAAAATTTCCTGGCCAATTTTCTATATTTAATGTTTGTATTAATTGTCCTCCAATATTTTTTCCAGTTATTAAAATAGGTTTTAAATTTGCTCTTGCAGCATATATTGCTGAAGTAAAACCAGCAGGACCAGAACCTAAAATAAGAAGTTTTGTTTTTTTTGTATTTTTCATATTTATGTATTTTTTATTGTTAATAATATTTTATATATTAAAATTAAATAATATATAATATACTATATTTATAAAATAAATTTATATAATTTTATATATTTATATTATAATACTTAATTATTTAATATTTAGTATAGGAAACTATTATGTTGGATGTTAAATTATTACGTAATAATATTGATTATGTTTGTAATATTTTGAAAAAAAGAAATTTTAATTTAAATATTGATTTAATAAAAAAATTAGAAAAAAAACGGAAAAATTTACAAATAAAAATGGAATTTTTACAAGTAAAAAGAAATCAAATTTCTAAAATTTTATCACAAAAAAATAATAATAATGTTGTTAAATTAAAAAAAAAAGTAATTAATTATAATAATAAAATATCTAAATATAAAATTACATTAGATAGTGTAAAAAAAGATATAAGTATAATTTATAGTATGATACCTAATTTACCATTAGAAGATGTTCCTATTGGTCAAAATAGTAATGAAAATAAAGAAATTGAAAAATGGGGTAATATAAAACAATATAATTTTCTTGTACGTGATCATTTAGAATTAGGTATATTAAATAAAGGAATTGATATAGAATCAGCTGTAAATTTAAGTGGATCAAAATTTATTATTTTAAAAGGATTAATAGCATATTTACATCGTATTCTTATTCAATTTATGTTAGATGTACATATTAATATACATGGTTATAAAGAAATATATGTTCCATATATAGTTAAAAAAAAAAATTTATATGGAACTGGACAGTTACCAAAATTTAATAAAGATCTTTTTCAAATAAAAAATTTTAAAAATAAAAATCAATGTGAATATTTTTTAATTCCAACAGCAGAAGTTCCATTAACTAATTTATTAAATGATAAAATTGTTGAAGAAAAAATATTACCATTAAAATTAGTGGCTCATAGTACTTGTTTTAGATCTGAAGTTGGTTCATATGGACAAAATGATAAAGGTTTAATACGTACACATCAATTTGATAAAGTAGAATTAGTACAATTAGTTAAACCTGAAAATTCTATAAAAACTTTAGAAGAAATTACTCAACATGCAGAAAAAATATTACAATTACTAAATTTACCTTATAGAAAAATGTTATTATGTACAGGAGATATGAGTTTTTCTTCAAGTAAGACATATGATTTAGAAGTATGGTTCCCATCAAAAAACAAATATTATGAAATTTCTTCTTGTTCTAATATGTGGGATTTTCAATCTAGAAGAATAAAAGCAAGATATAGAAAAATAAAAAATAATGAAATTAATTTTATACATACTCTTAATGGATCAGGACTTGCAGTAGGAAGAACATTAGCTGCAATAATGGAAAATTACCAGCTTAAAGATGGTACAATTACTGTACCAAAAATATTACAGCCATATATGAAAGGAATAACACACATAAAATAATAATTTTATTATTTTTTATTTATACTTTTTGTTTAAATAAATTTTGTATAGAATTATATAAATGAATAGTTTTAAATAAACGAGTAGGTACTACAAAAATAGTATCGTCTCCAGCGATAGTGCCTAATATTCCTTCTGGTTTTCCTAAAGAATCTAATAATCTTGCTATTAATTGAGCAGCTCCAGGACTTGTATGAATAATAATTAAAACATCATTATAATCAATATCTAAAACTAAATTTTTTAATGGACTAGTTGTATTTGGTACACTTAATTCTAAAGGAAAACAATAAACCATTTCCATTTTAGTATTTCTAATTCTTACTGCTCCAAATTTTGTTAACATTCTAGATACTTTAGATTGATTGATATTATTAAATCCTTCTTTTTGTAAAGCAGTTACAATTTCTGTTTGTGTACTGAATTTTTCTTGTTTAATTAAATTTTTAAATATTTTAACTAAATTATCCTCTTTTTTTTTTGTAAAAATTATTCCCATAAAAATCACCAATAAAATAAAAGAAAAAATTATTTATTTAAAATAATAAAATTACTATTTACTAAATTTATTAAAATTTACAAAGACTAATTGCATTTATAATGTAACTATATTATCATATTTTAATAAAAATTTATATTTTTTTATTAAAAAATTTAATAATATATAAAAAAATTTAATTTTATTAAAATTTATGTTTTGGATAAATATACAATATGAATAATATCTTAAAAAATAATTTTCATCATCAATGGTATCTTATAAATGCAAAAAAAAAAATTTTAGGAAGATTATCTAGTATAATTGCCTATTATTTAATGGGTAAACATAAAATTTTATATAAACCTTATATTGATATAGGTGATTATGTTATTGTAATTAATGCTGAACAAATTAAAATTACAGGAAAAAAAAATAAAAGTAAATTTTATTTTAGTCATAGTGGATATGCTGGAGGATTAAAGAAAATATCTTTTGAACAATTAATTAAAAAAAATCCTCAAAAAATAATTCAACATTCAATTAAAGGTATGTTACCTAAAAATAAAATAGGAATGTTAATGTTAAAAAGATTAAAAATTTATAAAGGTAAAATTCATAAACATATTGCTCAAAAAAAATACATTTTAAATATTTAATTATCTTTTATCATCAGGATATAAAATAATGAAAAATATTGTTAACTATTATTATGGTACAGGAAGAAGAAAAAGTTCTTCGGCTAGAGTTTTTATTAAAAAAGGTAATGGATCAATTAATATTAATAAAAAAGATATAAATATTTTTTTTGTTAGAAATACACATCGTCTAATGATCATAAAACCCTTAGAATTAATAAAAATGCATAATAAATTAGATTTATATATTACTGTAAAAGGGGGTGGTATTTCTGGGCAAGCAGGAGCTATTAGACATGGAATTACTAGAGCTTTAATAAAATATGATGCTTTTTTTAGAAAAGATCTAAAAAAAATAGGTTTTATAACTCGTGATGATCGTAAAGTAGAACGTAAAAAAGTAGGATTTAAAAAAGCTAGACGTAGTCCGCAATTTTCAAAACGTTAAAATTAATTTTATAATTATTAATTATAGTAAATTTTTTTATAAAAAATTTTATTAAAAAATAATATTAATATTTATAAAATAATTAGATTTAAAATTATAAATTTTAATCTTTTTTGTGAATATTTTTCCGAGAATAAATATGGATAAATTTATTATAAAAGGTCCTGTTCAGTTAAAAGGAAAAATAAATATTTCTGGATCTAAAAATGCTGCTTTACCTATTTTATTTGCATCTATTTTAATAGATGAATCAGTAGAAATTCAAAATATACCTAAATTAAAAGATATAGATAACGCTATTAAATTACTTTTACATTTAGGAGTAAAAATAAAAAAAGGAAAATCATTAATAATAAATGCAAATAATTTATATAATCATTATATTTTTCCTAAAAATTTAGTTAAATCTATTAGAGCTTCAATTTGGTTAATAAGTCCAATATTAAATCGTTTAGGTAAAATTAAAATATCTTTACCTGGAGGATGTTCAATTGGGAAAAGACCTATTGACTTACATATTAAATATTTAAAAAAATTAGGTGCTAAAATTTATATAAAAAATAATAATATTTATGCTTATATAAATAAAACATTTAAAGGTTCTCATATTATAATGGAAAAAAGTAGTGTGGGAGCTACTATTAGTATTATTTTAGCTGCTATTTATGCATATAAAATAACTATTATTGATAATGCAGCAAAAGAACCTGAGATAAAAGATTTAGCTAATTTTTTAAACACTATGGGCGCTAAAATTAAAGGTGCTGGTACAAACCAAATAATTATTAAAGGTGTTTTAAAATTAAAAGGAGGTATTTATAAAATAATATCTGATAGAATAGAAACAGGAACTTTTTTAATAGCTGCTGCTATATCTGGAGGACAAATATTATGTCAAAAAACTAATCCTAAAAATTTAGATATTGTATTAAAAAAATTAAAATATACTGGTGCAGAAATTAAGACAGGTAAAAATTGGTGTAGTCTTAATATGAAAAATAGAAAACCTAAAGCAGTTGATATAATTACAGGACCTTATCCTGATTTTCCTACTGATATTCAACCACAATTTACTTTATTAAATTTAATTGCATTAGGTAAAAGTAAAGTAACAGAAACTATTTTTGAAAATAGATTTTTATATATACACGAGTTAATAAAAATGGGAGCAAACGTTTTTTTTAAAAAAAACCAAGTAATTTGTAAAGGAGTCAAGAAACTTTATAGTGCAAAAATTGTAGCAACAGATTTAAGGGCTTCAATAAGTTTAGTTTTAGCTGGTTGTATTGCTTCTGGAAAAACTATTATTAATAATATTAATTATATTGATCGTGGTTATGAAACAATAGAAAAAAAATTAATATCTTTAGGTGCAAATATTAAAAGAATAAAGAATAATTAATATAAATATTAAAATATAATAAAATAATTAAGATAATATTTTTTATTAATTATTTTACTATATTTTATTATATTTTATAATTTTAATTATATAGATTAAAATTAAATTATTTTATAAGGATGATAGCATGTATGCTATTTTTGATAGTTGTGGTAAACAATATAAAGTTATTCAAGGACAAAGTATTAAATTAGAAAAAATCAAAGGAAAAATTGGTGATAATATTGAATTTAAAAATGTTTTAATGATATATGATAAAAATAAAATAAATATTGGTACTCCTATTATTATAGGAGCAAAAATAATAGCAGAATTAATTTCACATGGAAAAGAAAATAAAATTAAAATAATTAAATTTCGTAGAAGAAAACATTATAAAAAAACACAAGGTCATCGTCAATTATTTACTAATATTAAAATTATTAAGATTCAATATTTAAAATAGGAATTTTTTTATGGCACATAAAAAAGCTGGAGGATCTTCTAGAAATGGAAGAGATTCTCATGCGAAAAGATTAGGTATTAAATGTTTTGGTGGAGAAAAAGTTAAATCTGGATTTATTATTATTAGACAAAGAGGAACTAAATTTCATGCAGGAAATAACGTTGGTTGTGGTAGAGATCATACTCTATTTTCAAAAATTGACGGTATTGTTAAATTTACAAAAAAAGGGTTTCAGAAAAAAAAATATATTAATGTTATAAAAAATCATTTTAATAAATAAAAAATTTAAATAAATATTTTGAAATATTAGATATGTTATATATTTTAAATATATATGTATCTTTTATATATTATTTTTTGTTTTATATGGAGTTATAATGAAATTTGTTGATAAAGCAATTATATATATAAAATCAGGTAAAGGAGGAGATGGATGTATTAGTTTTCATCGTGCAAAATATATACCTAAAGGAGGTCCTGACGGAGGTAATGGAGGTAAAGGAGGTAATGTATATTTTATATCTAGTAATAATGTTAACACACTTACTAATTTTTTTTGTCAAAATAATTATATATCTGAAAATGGATCACATGGTAAAAATTGTCAACGTACAGGGAAAAATGGAAAAAATTTAATTATTCAAGTTCCAATAGGAACAAAAATTATTGATATAGAAAAAAAAAAAACTCTTATATTTTTGAGTCAAAATAATCAAATTTTTTTAATTACACGAGGAGGTAAAGGTGGATTAGGAAATATTAATTTTAAATCTTCTATTAATAGAACTCCATATAAAAGAACAAAGGGTAATTTAGGAGAAAAAAAAAGAATAAAATTAGAATTATATTTAAAAGTAAATATAGGTATATTAGGTTTTCCTAATACAGGAAAATCAACATTTATAAAAAAAATATCTTCTGCTAATACTAAAATTGGTGATTATTTTTTTACAACAATAAAACCTGTTTTAGGTACTGTTAAAAATAAATTTAATAATAATTTTTTTTCAATATTAGATGTTCCAGGCATTATAAAGAAATCTTCAATTGGTAAAGGATTAGGATTAAATTTTATTAAACATTTTAAATATTGTAATTTAATATTACATTTTATAGATATATCAATAATTAATAATCATGATAAAATCATTAATGCTATAAATACTATTAATTTTGAAATTAAAAAATTTAATAAAAAAATTCTTTTAAAAGATCAATGGCTAATTTTCAATAAGATTGATTTATTTGATAATATAAACGATTTAAAACTTTATATTAATAATATATTATTAAATTTTAAATTCATAAAAAGATATTATTTAATATCTTCTAAGGAAGATATTGGAATTAAAAAATTATGTACAGATATTTTTCAATATTTATATAATTAAAAATTTAATTTTATTAATTATTGTATTAAAGGACAATATAACATATTTGTGTAATTTTATTTGGATTATAAAA
>NZ_CP046213.1 GCF_012570745.1 Enterobacteriaceae endosymbiont of Donacia dentata
ATGAATAAAATAAATAAACAAAAAATAATGTCTTTTAGAATGACTCAAAAAGTATTAAAATTTTTTATTTTGACATTAATCTTTTTAACGAATATTAATTACACAAATGCTTTTAATAATAATAAAAAAAGCACTTACATAAAATATTCTAATAACAAAAAAGAAGAATTTTGTATTTCAAATATATGCTATTTAAATAAAATAAATAAAATTTTAATCAAATTTATTAATGAAAAAATTATTTTTTATATAAAACTAAAAATATACTCGCCATTTATAATAAATAAAAAATTTAAAAAACTAAATTTTCAAATAAAATTGCAAGAAAATACAAAAAATAAAAATACTATATTCAATAAATTTTTGAGTAAAAAAGAAATTATATGGTATAATTTAAAAAAAAATTATAATAGAAACAGTTATTCTCCTAAATATCTTTCTGACTTATATTCATATACAAAGAAAAATGAAAATAACACAAAAAGTAATGATTTTCAAAAAAATTTATTTAATTTTTTGTTATTAGCTAAAAATTTATTTTTAAATAAACATCCAAATAGTAATCAAAATTTCATAGAAGGTATTAAATTAATTTTTATAGATAAAATTAACACGGAATTAAATCAAAAAATTCAGTCAAATATTAGTAAGATGTTTGATCTTTTACAAATAAACGGTAAAAGCTCTATTATTTTAAATTTAGATGAAAATTTAAATTTAAATAATTCTGAAATGGATATTTTAATTCCAATTATAGAAAATGAAGACCTCACTTTTTTTGTACAAAATAATATACATAAAACAGATAATAGAATTCAAAATAATTTAGGTTTCGGGATAAGAAAATTATCATTTGATAATGAACATATGCTTGGCTTAAATACTTTTTTTGACTATGATTTTACATTAGAAAATTCAAGACTTGGTTTAGGTGCAGAATATTGGAAAGAATTTATAAAATTAAGTGTTAATAGTTACTATGGACTTAGTAAATGGTGGCATTTAGATTGTTTGAAAAAAAAAAAAAATTTAAATGATATAAATGATAATGAGTTTTACGAAAGACCGGCTACAGGTTGGAATATTGAAGCAGAAGGATATTTTCCTCGAATACCAGAAATAAAATTTAAATTTTCATATGAAAAATATTACGGTAATATAGGATTTAAAAAAAATGATAATGGATTTGAAAACGAAAAATTATATTCTCCTTCACTCTTTTTATTTGATATAAATTATCATCCTATTCCTTTATTAACTTTTTATTTACAAAAAACAAAAAGTTTTTCAGGAAAAAGCAATACTATGTTTGGTATGCAACTAAATTTCAAATTTAATTGTTCTTTGCATGATCAAATAAATACAGAATTTCCTAATATTTTTTCATCAGCAGATGATCATAGATATGATTTTGTAAATAGAAATAATAATATTCTTTTAGAATATAGAAACAAATTTCTAATTAAATTATTTGCTAAAAAAGAAATAACTGGTTATCCAGGTAGTAAAATTTTTTTAGATGTTGAAGTAAATGCTGTAAATAAAGTAAAAAATTTACATTTTAACATTAATAATAATTTTTTACAAAACGGAGGTTTTATTGAATCTATTACTAAAAACAAGTATATAATTAATTTACCTAATTATGATTTCAAAAATAATAACAAAAATTTTTATAAATTAAGAATTATAGCTTCAGATATTGAAGGTAATAAGGATGTTATTTATAGTCGAATTCATGTTTTTGCTCCTTTTATAAACAAAAATTTTTCTACTTTAACTGCTTTTCCTGAAAAAGTATTGGTTAAATCAGAAAAATCTAGAATTATTCTAGAAGCTAGGGATATAAATAATAAAGTATTATCTAATATAAATGATATTTCTTTTTTTGTCGAAAAATCTAGTTTTGCTGATAAACATAATGTACATATAAGTAAAGTTATTGAAAATCCTAAAGGTACTTATTATGCAGATGTTATGAGTTTTTCCCCAGGAAAAGTATTTTTAAAAGTAAAAATTGGTGATATGATTAATCAAGAATTAAGTAAAAAAATAAATTTTGTATTACCTTCTGTTGATAATATGGTAATTTCTGTAACAAATTATAAGAATAAAATATTAGAAAGTAATGTTATTGTTTCTAAAACAGATGTACCTTTAAACTTTTTAATAACAGTTTATGATAAACATGGAAAAAGATTTAAATTTTCTAAAATTGAAATACATAATATTATGGCTAAAGATAGACAAGGTAACATTAGAAGAGATAGTGGTAAATTAAAAATTGAAGATGTTACAAATAAAAAATCTTTTTCTGGTAATAATTTTTCATCTTTAACTGATAAAAATGGTAATTTAAATTTAAGAATATCAGATCCTTTTGGTATTGGAGTATGTACTACAATTAATATTGTAGCAAATAAATATGTTACTAAAAAAATGAATTTAATTTTTACAGTAGAAACTAGTCCTAATACTATTCATGCACAAATGTATGGACATATGGTGGATTATATATGGTTACATGGAATAAAATATGAAAGACCAACTTTAATGTCAGAACGCACTGGAGATCAAGTATATCATTATTTAAATGAAGATTGGGCTAAGTTTACATGGGATAATGCTAATGAATATTGTAAATCTATAAATCATTTTTTACCTTCTCGTGAAGAATTAGCTAGTTTTAATAGTCTTCATTCAGGTGAAGATTTACTTAGTAATTATGGATGGCCTATTATTCAACGTTATAGTCGTGTTTGGACTAAGACTTCTATAGTAGATAGATATTTTCCAGAATTATTACGTTTTTACATAGATTTTAAAAACGGAAATATTGAAAAAGCTATTCCTAGCAATATTTTTACTGTATTTTGTATTATTAAAAGAAAAGATTTTTATATAAATTAATATTTTTTTGATTAAAGATAATTTTTATAAAAAAAAATATAATATAATATTTATATGTTAAATAATTATGAATTAAATAAAATGAAAATTTTATTTTATAAAAAAATACAAAATATTTTTTTTAAAGTTATATTTATAATTACAATTACTATTTTAAGTGTTCAAAATTTTGTTTATGCAAAAGATAAACGTTCAGTTACAGAACCAATTGTACCTAAAATATGTAAAGTATTAATAGCAAATGATCAAAATCGTACTACTGATATACAAGAAGCTATTTCATATTGTGCACAAAAACATCAAATTGTAAGTTTAATTTCTTCTAATAAGGGAAATAATAATTTTTTTTCAGGACCAATTATTATCCCTTCTTATGGAGGTTTATATATTGATAAAAAAGTAATTTTATCAGCTATTAATGATCCTGATTTATATGATAAGGGTAATAAAACCTGTGGTTTATTAGATAATTTAGGAAATGGATGTAAACCATTTATAATATTAAATGGTGAAAATAGCGGATTATATGGTTTTGGTTATATTGATGGACAAGGGGGTATTTTATTAAAAAATAAAAAATATACTTGGTGGCAATTAGCGACTAATGCAAAATTACATAAAAAAAAACAAAATATACCTCATTTAATTGATATAAATTCTGGATATAATATTACTATATATAAATTAAATTTAATTAATTCTCCTAATTTTCATATTGTTTCTCATAAAACAAATGGATTAACTATTTGGGGTATAAATATAAACACACCTAATGATGCACGTAATACTGATGGTATAGATCCATCTTCATCACAAAACATAACAATTACACATACTAATATTAGTACTGGTGATGATAATATTGCAATTAAATCAGGTGGTAATGAAGGAATTTCATCAAAAAATATAACTATTATAAATAATAATTTTAGTTATGGACATGGTATGTCCATAGGTAGCGAAACAATTAATGGAGTAAATGATATTTTAATAAAAAATTTATCTTTAATTAATACAACTAATGGTATAAGAATAAAAAGTAATATTATTAAAGGAGGATTAGTTACAGACATTAATTATGAAAATATTTGTATGATTAATGTTAAAAATCCTATAGTTTTAAGAACTAATTATGTAAATATTATAAATAATAATAATAAAGGACCTCAATTTAAAAATATTTTTTTTAAAAATATTAAAATATTAACACCAGGAACTTTAACATTTGATGGTTTAGATGAAAAAAATATTATTGAAGTATTTTTTAATGATTTTCATATAAAAGAAGGATCTTTATGGATAAAAAATAATGTTATTATTCATGGTAATATTGATAATATTATTAATGAAAAAAATTGTCAATTATATTAATTAATTTTTTTATTTTTATTAAAAATAATTACAATTTTTTTAAAATTAAAAAATTAGTTTGATTATTTATTTTATTAGATATATTTTTTTTTAATATATTTAAATTATATAAATTTGCTGCCATTTCATTTCCTATAGCAGCAAATTTATTTGATGATTTTTTTTTTATAAGATTCATAGCATAGGAAGAACTAGAGCAATGTTTAATAATCCATTTAGGATATTTCTTTATAAAAAAGCTACATTGTAAAAATGATTGAGGATGACTAAAAATTTTTTTAATGTTTTGAGTAGAAATATTTTTTTTATAAGTGACTAAACAATGTTTAATTGGAAATTTTAAATTCTTTTTTATATATAAAAAAGATTTATTTTTTTCTAATAACATTGATACTTCTTTTATAAATCCTGTATAATTGTTATATATTGGAACTATAGCCAGATTTACAATATTATTTCTAATATGTAGAAAAATTTCTGAAAAATTCTCACAACTTATATTAATAATTGTTTTTTTGTAACAACAATTATTAATATAAGTTAAAGTGGCTAAATGAGAATAACTACCTAAAGGACCTAAAAAAGCAATACTTATTAAATCTTTTATTTTTTTTTTAATTTTATTTTTTTTTAAAAAATTAATGTTTTGATTAATAATTGTATTAAATTTTAGTTTTTTATTTAAAAATTTAGAATTTAAATAAATATTTTTTTTCATTTTAAAATATGTTAAAATTTATACAAGAAATTTTACTTATTCTAACATAAATAACAATAAATTAAAGTATTATTTTTTTATAATATGAACAATATCATTATTATCTATCCAACATTTCCATCCTGTAGCTGAAGAGACATCATATAAAGATTTTTTTAAAATTTGTCTAAATTTCCACAATAAAGAAGTATTACTACCACATAATTTTTTTAAAGTATTAACTTTATAATATAAAGGAATATTATGTGAACAAAAAAAACAATGTATCCATTGCGATAATGGTCTACCTTTTAATTTTTTTCTTTCTTTTAAAGAAATTGCTGTCCACATAGAATCTGTAAAAAAAGCAATAATATTTTTATTTAATAAAATTATATTTTTTTTAGTTTTATTATCTCTATACCATTCATGTAATAAATGACCTATATAGAAATAATTTTTATATTTTACTTCTATACTACAAATAGATAATCTTATTAAAGATGATTTTAACCATTCATAATCTTTTTTTCCTGTTTTTCTATCGATTGATTTTAAAAATGAATAAGTAGAAAAAATTACTCTTCTACCTAAAGGAACTTTATTAAGTCTATATAAACATTCTAACCAAACATCTAAATCAGATTGATCTAAACTTTCTCCTGTAAAACGTATATCAAATCCATTTAAGGATGTTTTAAGAACATTTCTTTCATATTTTCTATAACCTTTTCTTATTACACCAAATAAGGAACTTCTTAACATAATATTAGGAATAACTCTTTTATTTTTTGGTATTTTAATAAAAAAAGATTTTCCGTTATTTTGAATATTTAAATTAGAATAATTATTTTTTTTACAAAAAATTTTTTTTTGAAAATAAATATTATTTTTCAAATTAGAATTTTTTTTATTTTTACTGGTTAATAATTTAATTCTTTCATTAATCGATTTTTTGTGCATTAAATATTTAAAAAACTATTATATATAATAATAAAATAATTTATTATTTTTTATTTAAAAAATAATATAATAATATTAATTAAAGTAAAAAAATTTTTATTTTTTATATTTTTAATTTAAGTTCTCCGAAAAATTAATTTATTTTATTTATAAAAAATATATATATTCAAATAACTTTTGATAAAACAAATAAATCAAAAAATATTTTAATGTAAAATGAAGAGTAGAATTAATTATATTATAGATTTTTTTTTTAATGTCAAGTTTTTTGTATTAAAAAATTTTTAAATATAAATAATTTTTGTTAATTAGGCAATTAAAAGACGGGATATTAAGTAGTAAAAAACGGGATATTAAGTAGTAAAAAACGGGATATCAAGTAGTAAAAGACGGGATATTAAGTAGTAAAAGACGGGATATTAAGTAGTGTTGCTGTACATATTGTTTTGAATTAATAAAATAAATAAAAGGTCTTTATAGTCCCTTATAATCTTTTATAGTCTTTTATAGTCTTTTGTGATTTTGTTTTTTATATTGTTCTATGATTTTTCGTAATTAATTATATTTTATAATTTAAAAAAAACTTGAAAAAAAAAATTATTATGATAGTATTATAAATATGTAAATGAAATAGTAGAATTATAGAATAATTAAGGTAATCTTTATTAGAATTTAGAAAATTTTTATTTTAATAAAAATATACGAT